>JAOPWF010000120.1 GCA_025965815.1 Mycobacterium sp. | reverse complement strand
TGCACGGCTGCCGTCGCCACCCTCGTCCCCGGGTCGGCCGACTCGACGACCGCCGGTTCACCGAACGCCGCGATATCGACCAGTGCGGCACCCTGCCGCGACACCACCAGCGCATAGCGCGCGCCCGCAGCGTCGAACAGATCGAAGGTCCCCTTCACCGGCCTGGTCTCGCCGTCACCGCGTAACACGGCCAATGCGACCGTGCTTGCCCCCGAACCGATCTCGCTCGCCAACTCGGTGTCCCCACAGCCGGCGGCGACCCGCGCGGCCAGCGTGCCGGCCAGGAAGGGGCCGGCCGCCAACCGCTTGCCCAACTCGATGTGCAGCAGCACCTCGTCGTCGAAGGCACTCCCCGATCCGCCGAATTCTTCCGGCAGCCCCAGCGTCAGCAGGCCCATCTCGGCGCCCTCGCGCCACACCTCGGGCGATACCACGGACGCCTCGTCGCGTCCGGCACGGATCCGTTCGACGGGGATCCGTTCGGCGATGAATTTCGATGCCGCGGAACCGATCTCGAGTTGCTCGGCGCTGGGTAGCAAATCCACTGTCAAACCCCTTTTACCGCGGCAGTCCCAGGACGCGCTCGCCCAGGATGTTGCGCTGAATCTCCGACGTTCCGCCGCCGATGGCCTGCGAGAACGAGTAGTAGTAATAGCCCACCCAGCCGTCGTCGTCCCACCGCGACGAGCCCCGGATCGCGCCCGGCCCGACGATGTCCATCGCGAGCTTGCCGATCTCCTTGGCCAATTCGGCATACAGCAACTTGACCATCGACCCCTTCGGACCCGGTGTCTCGGTCTGCATTGCCAGGCAGATGGTGGAGTAGGTCAACGCCCGCAACGACGCCACCGAAGCCCTGGCGCGGGCCAGCCGGCGGGCGATCTCGTCGTCGGCGATCGCCGGCCGGCGCCGGTCGGGACCGACGTGGTCGCGGGCGTAGTCGATGAGGTCCTCGATGATCTTGGCTAGCCGAACCTGGTTGGCGGTGAACGCGGTGCCCCGTTCGAACGACAGCGTCGACATCGCCACCGACCAGCCGTTATCGATCTCACCGACCACGTTGGACAGCGGGATACGCACGTTGTCGTAGAACACCTCGCAGAACTCCGAGCCGCCCTCGATCGTCTCGATCGGACGCACGTCGATGCCGGGTGCCGACATGTCGCAGATGACCCAGGTGATGCCGCGGTGCTTGCCCAGGGTGTTGTCGGTGCGGACCAGAAGCTCCTGGTAGTCGGCGACCGTGGCGAAGCTGGTCCACAGTTTCTGCCCGGTTACCACCAGCTCGTCGCCGTCGATGACGGCCTTGGCCCGCAGCGCCGCCAGGTCCGATCCCGCTTCCGGTTCGGAGAAACCCTGACACCAGATCGCCTCACCGCGAAGGATTTTCGGCAGGTGAAACGACTTCTGCTCGTCGGTGGCCCGGGTAATCAGGGTGGGGCCGGCGTGCGAGAGGCCGACGAAGCAGGCGTCGATGCCGGGGAAGCCGCGGGCGGCGTACTCCTCGTACCAGATGAGCTGCTGGAGCAGGGTCAGACCGCCGCCGCCGTACTCGTTCGGCCAGGCGATCCCGGCCCAGCCGCCGTCGAACTGGGTGCGCTGCCACGCAAGGTCGTACTCGCGGATGCCCGCGTGGCCGCGCGGGCGCGGCTCGGTGGGTTTGTTCTCGTCGAGCCAGGTGCGGACCTGGTCGCGGAACTCCACCTGATCAGGCGTGAAATTCAGGTCCATGGCAGCCGAGTATAGGTGACATAAGCGTCAGAAACCAAGTGTTAGTCGGGCCAGCCGCGGTAGCGGGCGGCCAGCCGTTCCGCGCCGCGGGCCAGCAGTGCCACGTCGGCACCCACCAAGACAAAGCGCGCGCCGGCCGCCAGGTAGCGCCGCGCGATGTCTTCATCGAAGGCATTGACGCCCGCACCGTTACCCGCATCGGAGATCGCGGCCAGGGCGTGCTCAACGGCGGTCACGACCTCTGGGTCCTCAGGCTGACCGAGTTTGCCCATCGATGCGGCCAGGTCGGCGGGGCCGATGAAGACACCGTCGACACCAGGCACCGCGCAGATAGCGGGCAGGCTTTCCAACGCGGTCACGGTCTCGACCTGAACGGTCAGCGAGATCGTGTCGTTGGCGGTGACGAGATAGTCAGAAATGCGGTTCCAGCGAGACGCGCGCGCCAGCGCGCTGCCGACACCCCGGATCCCCTCGGGCGGATAGCGGGTGGCGGCAACTGCGGCCGCGGCCTGCTCGGCGGTGTCGATCATCGGCACCATGATGTTGACCGCGCCGATGTCGAGCAGCCGCTTGATCGCCACCCGGTCGGCGGACGCCGGGCGCACCACCACCTCGACCTCGGGGTACGCGGCGAGCACCTGCAGCTGAGTCAGTGTCGAACCGATGTCGTTGGGCACGTGCTCCTGGTCCAGCAGCACCCAGTCGATGCCGGATCCCGCGACGACGTCCGCGACATAGCCGCTACCGGTGGCGATCCACATCCCGATCTGCGGCTGCTCGCCGACGATGCGCTCGGCCCAGCGGCTGCTCATGCCGGCTCGCGGTCAAAGACAACCGACACCGTGCCCAGCGGCCCGTAGTCGGCGACGAACGTGTCACCGGGGTCGGCGAAGACCGGCTTGGTGAACGAGCCGGACAGGATGACCTCACCGGGCGACAGCGAAACACCATGCGGGGCAAGACGGTTGGCCAGCCACGCCACGCCGTTGCCCGGGTGGTTGAGCACCGCCGCGGCCACACCGGACTCCTCGATGGTGCCGTTGCGCAGCAGTAGCGCGGCGGCCCAGCGCAGGTCGATGTCCAGCGGCCGGAACACCCGACCGCCCAGCACGATTCCGGCGTTGGCGGCGTTGTCGGCGATGGTGTCGACGATCGTGCGAAGGTGGCCGGTCTCGGGGTCCGACATCTGCACCCGCGCGTCGAGGATCTCCAGCGCAGGCGTGACGAACTCGGTGACCCGCAGCACGTCGAACAGGGTCACCGCCGGGCCGGAGAGCGACTCGCCCAGCACGAACGCCAACTCGACCTCTACCCGTGGCCGGATGAACCGGCCCAGCGCGATGTGGCCGCCGTCCTCGACGAACATGTCGTCGAACAGGGCGCCGTAGTCGGGCTCGTCGATCGACACCGCGCGCTGCATGACCTTCGAGGTCAGACCGATCTTGCGGCCCTTGACCGTCCGGCCGTCGGCGACCTTGAGATCGACGAGGACCCGCTGGACAGCGTAGGCGTCCTCGATGGTCATCTCCGGAAAGTCCAGCGACAGCTGTCGGATCGGTTTCTTGTTCTGCTCGGCGGCGTAGAGCCGCTGGGCGATGTCCTCGATCTCGTCGGGCCCGGGCCGAGTCATACCGCTACTTTCTCAGGAACTCGACGGCCGCGGCATTGAACGACTCCGGGTCCTCGAAGTGCGGCCAGTGCCGCACCGCGGGCATCTCGAACACCTCGGATCTCGGGATCAGTCCGGCGATCGTGCGGGCGGTGTCCTGGTAGACGCCGTGGTCCTTGCCGGACGCCACAATCATCACCGGCGCCGAGATCGATCTCCACTTGTCGTCGGGGATGAGGTTGCGGTTGCGCGCCTTCTCGTCCTGCAGGATCAGCAGGCGGTCGATGGTCGTGCGGGTGTCATCGCGTTGGTAGATGGCCTGCCGCAGGCCGATCAGGTCCGGCAGCCGGTTGGCCTCGTCGGCGATCAGGTGGGCGAACACCGCGTGCAGCGACTCCCAGGTCGGCTCGTTGACGGCCTTGGTGCGCTCGGCACGGATACGGGCCATATTGGACGCGGACGCCTCCCGGCCCGCCGGCGACATCAGGATCACCTTCTCGACCCGGTCGGGATGGCGCACCGCGATGCTGGAGGCTACGAAGGCGCCCAGCGACATCGCGACCAGGTGTGCCTTCGCCACGCCAAAGTGGTCCATGACGCCGAGGACATGCTGCACGTACATCGGAATCTCGTAGTCGTAGTCCGGCTTGTCGGAGAAGCCGTTACCGACCATGTCGACGGCCACACAGTGGAAGTGCTCCGAGAGCGCGGCCAGGTTCGGCGCGAACGTCTCCCAGTGGCCACCGGTGCCGTGCAACATGATGACGTGGGGTTTGTCTGGCGAGCCGGCCTCAACGTAGCGGGTGCGCACGGGAGCACCATTCACCGACACGTCGACGAAGCCCTGCCGGAACTCCAGCTCCTTGAGGTACATCCAGATGCTGCGGTAGTCGGATGTGTTGATGACGGCGCCCTCGACGACGGCCTCGGTCATGCGTCCCCTTCCAGCGTTTCTGACAGGTGTGTCGCTATACGCTAGCGCGCATTCATGCACCTAGTGTGCATGTTCACGCGCAAGCAATGCAATGTTGGGCTCATCGCCTCGATTGATTCTGACAGTCGTATGCGGTAATACTGGGGGAGTCTTTCGGCCCTGACACCACGAGCGACAGGCAGACATGGAATCAGACAGCCGCACGCACAAGCGCCGCGAGCTGGCGATCATGATCAATGAATTCGCCGCCGT
>JAOPWF010000087.1 GCA_025965815.1 Mycobacterium sp. | reverse complement strand
CGCATGCTCGACGTCGACATGCGCCGAGAGCACCAGGATTCCGGTGTCGGGCAACTCCTCGCGGATCACCTTCGCGGCATCAAGCCCTTCGGTGCTGTGCGTGGGCGGCATCCGGATATCGACGATCACCAAATCGGGGCGCTGCTCCCGCACCAACGACAACAACTGCGCGCCGTCACCGGCCTGGCCCACCACATCGAAACCCGACCGACCCAACAGACTGGCCAGACCCTCCCGCAGCAGAACATCGTCCTCCGCCACCACCACCCGCAACGCATCCACCATTGACCCGTCGACTTCGGCCGTTACCGGGTTGTGCTGCTGATCTGCTTCCATTGTGAAGCGTGTCCTTCCGGGGCTGTCTCCGTCCGCGCTCTCAGACCATCTTGCAACGGCGCGAGCAACCAGAACAGCCCGTCAGCCCCATCCGTAGTTGCAGCTAGCTGGTATTCGCCGGCTCCGGCTAGCGTGAAGCCGTGATGGCCGACAGCAATGACGACAGCGTGGGTGCCGGCAAGCCATCGTAAGAGCCCATGGACACCGTGGCATCGCAAGCAGCGACCCAGAGCGTCAACCTGGCTGCGACGACAGACGGCATGAACGACTCGTCACCGAGAATCATATATTCGGTCGAGGCAATCGGGACGTTCTGTCTGGTGGCAACGGTCGGTGCCGCTGTCTGCAGCACCAGCCCGTTCGCCTCGCTCGGCATCGGTGCGGTGCTCATGGTGATGATCTACGCCGGTGGTCACCTCGCAGGTGGGCATTACAACCCGGCGGTCACCTTGGCGCTTCTGCTGCGTCGCAGGATCGGTTTGCGCGGCGCCGCCGCCTATTGGTCTGTGCAACTCGGTGCGGGCCTGCTTGCTGCGGTGGTGGTACGCGCGATCGTCAGTCCGGCCCAGATCGACAACGCGGCGACCATGATGCTGACCGGTCGCCCCTTGCTGGCCGCATATCTTGCCGAGCTGTTATTCACGTTCGTGCTGAGCTACGTGGTGCTCGACGCCGCCGCCGGCCCACGACGCCGGGCGGCGAGTTCGTTCTACGACCTGGCCATCGGGTTCACCGTGATTGTGGGTGCGTTCGCGGTCGCCGCGATCTCCAATGGCGCGTTCAATCCAGCGGTGAAGTTCACCGCCGCGGTGACGGATATGTTCGCGTGGCCCACGCTGTGGGTGTACGTGGTCGCTCAGGTGATTGCCGGTGCCGCTGCCGGAGTCGCGTTCCTCGCGCTTGATTCTCCGCACACATGAGGTCCGTTGAGGCCCGCACCGGGGAGCGCCGGTGGGCCAGGAATATCGGCGCGACCACTGTTGCTTTCGTCGGGCTGGAGCTCCTCGAAATCCATGTTCTCGGAACAACATTCCGCTACCAGCGCGATGCCCCTCTTCGGATCGCGCGAACTAGATGACGCCGCCGTTGGCATAGAGAATCTGGCCGTTGACCCAGCGTGCCGGGCCGGCCAGGAACCCGACCGCCTCGGCGATGTCGGCGGGTGTGCCGAGCCGCTCGAGCGGCGCCATCCCGGCGAGATGGTCCACGGTGGACTCGTCCTTGCCGTCGAGGAACAGCGGCGTCGCGGTCGGGCCGGGCGCGACGGCGTTGACCGTGACGTCCCGGCCGCGCATCTCCTTCGCCAGAATCAGCGTCATCGCGTCGACCGCGCCTTTGGTGGCGGCGTAGGCGGTGTAATTCGGCAGCGCGAGCTTCACGACCGAGGACGAGAAGTTGATCAGCGCACCGCCCGGCCGGAGTCGGCGTACCGCTTGCTGATCCACCACGAAAGTGCCACGTATGTTGATCCGGTGCATCCGGTCGAGGTCGTCCATCGACAGGTCGGCAAGCGGTGATAGCAGCATGATCCCGGCTGTGTGAACGACAACATCCACGCCGCCGTAACGCTGTTGGACGTCGTCGAACAGCGCGGCGACCTGTTCCTCGTCGGCGACATCGGCGGCGACACTGCTGGCCGTGCCACCCGCCGCGGTGATGTCGTCCACGACTTCCTTCGCGCGGTCCGGATTGCCGCCGTAATGCACAACGACGGTCATCCCGTCAGCCGCCAGTCTCTTGGCGACATCGCGACCGATACCTCCGGAACCGCCGGTGACAAGAGCGATGCGTGGCTCAGCTGAGGTCTGCGATGCAGTGGTCATTGATCTCCTCCAGTGGCGTCGCCTCGGCAAGGGCGTCAGGGGATGATCGAGTCGACATAGCCCCCTTCGGCCCGGACCGCCGCTCCGGTGGTCGCTGACGCCAGTGGCGAACTGAGATAGGGGACCATGTTAGCGATTTCCTCGGGTTCGATGAGTCGCTGCAGCGGCGACTGGGGCCGATACTTCTTCGGCGTCGACGTCCTGGACTTGGCCGCGACGATGCCCGGCGAATCCAACCGCTCGCTGTGCCTGGTACGGAGTGCACGGAGCGCCGGTTGCGGACGCGCGGGCCTGCGCCGACCTCACCTACCTGTTCGAGGTGTTCCGCTCGGTGATCGAGGCGCGGAACCTCTGCCGCTGACAGTCCGCTGTCACGTTTGTGGTAAAACGCCTAGTACGACGGCGTCGCCGCGAACGGAACGGACCAAGGGGAAGCCATGCGAGTCATTGTCACCGGAGGTAACAGCGGCGTAGGGCAGGCCACGGCGACTCAGCTCGCTTCGGCTGGCCATCATGTCGTCATTGCGTGTCGCAATGTCGCCAAGGGCGAACGGGCCGCGACAACCATGACCGGTCAGGTCGAGGTACACCATCTCGATCTGGCCGACCTCGCCAGCGTGCGCAAGTTCGCCGATTCCGTGAAAGCCGTCGATGTCTTGGTGAACAACGCCGGCGTGCTCGGCCTGCCGCTGACGCGTACCGCAGACGGGTTCGAGGCTCACATGGGCACCAATCATCTTGGCCATTTCGCTCTGACCTGCCTGCTCGCCGAACGTATCCGCGACCGGATCGTGGTGGTGGCCAGCAGCAATTACGCGTTGGCGAAGCTGCATCTCGACGACCTGAACTGGGAACGGCGCCGGTACTCGATGTGGTCGGCGTACGGCGAGTCGAAGCTGGCCAACATGCTCTTCGTCCAGGAACTGGGCCGGCGGGGCTTCACCGCCTATGCGGCCGATCCCGGGATGGTCGCCAGCGACATCACCCGCGACGGCCCGCGTTGGCTGCGGTGGAGCGGCGAGCATCTCGCACCGCGTATCGGCCAGCGTCCCGAAGACGGGTCGCGCGCCAGTATTCAGGCCATCAGCACGGACCTGCCCAACGGCACCTACATCGCGCCGCGGGGAGTTGCGCACCAATGGGGTAAGCCGAAGGCCACCAAGCTGCTCGCGAAGGCCCGCGATCCGAAGGCCGCGCGTGGACTTTGGGAACTCTCCGCCGAACTGACCGGCTGCGATCTGCCCTAAACCGCCAAACTCCGGGTTAGCCGCGGTTCCAGCGCACAAGAGAAGTGTTTCTGCCGTTTCTCGTGGGTACACCTGCTTTCAGCCCGATCAGGTCATTGCTTGTTCGGGAAGGAGACGAGCCATGAGTGCAGGCGTGCAGACGGGCACGATCACGACAAACGTGCCGGCCCGGTTGGACCGGCTGCCCTGGTCGCGTTTTCACTGGCGGGTGGTCGCGGGGCTCGGATCCGTCTGGATCCTGGACGGTCTCGAAGTCACGATGGTGGGCAACGTGTCGGCCCGACTGACCGAGCCCGGCAGCGGCCTGGACATCACCCCCGCGCAGATCGGCATCGCCGCGGCGATCTATGTCGCCGGCGCCTGTCTGGGCGCGCTGTTCTTCGGCCAACTGACCGACCGCTTCGGCCGCAAAAAGCTGTTCATGGTGACGCTCGGTCTGTACCTTCTCGCTACCACGGCGACGGCCTTCGCATTCTCACCCTGGTACTTCTTCATCACGCGGTTCTTCACCGGTGCCGGGATCGGGGGCGAGTACGCCGCCATCAACTCCGCGATCGACGAGCTGATCCCGGCGCGGGTGCGCGGGCGGGTCGATCTCGCGATCAACGGGTCGTACTGGCTGGGGGCGGCCTTCGGCGCGGCCGGCGTACTGCTGCTGCTCAACACGTTGCCGCTGAACATCGGCTGGCGGGTCGCGTTCGGGATCGGAGCAGCTCTTGGTGCGGTGGTCTTGGTGGTACGCCGCAACATTCCGGAGAGCCCCCGATGGCTCTTCATCCACGGGAAACAGGAGGAGGCCGAGCGGATCGTCCGCGAGATCGAGCAAGAGGTGGAGGAGGAGACGCACCAACGACTGCCGGAACCCGAAGGGTCGCTGACGATCCGGCAGCGCAAGGCGATTCCGTTCCGCGAGATCGCCAGAGTGGCCTTCACGCTCTACCCGAAACGGGCGATCCTGGGTCTCGCACTCTTCATAGGCCAGGCGTTCTTGTACAACGGCGTGACGTTCAACCTGGGCACACTGCTCAGCAGTTTCTACGGTGTCGCGTCCGGGATGGTGCCGGTGTTTTTCATCGGGTGGGCCCTGGGCAACTTTGCCGGGCCAATCGTGCTCGGGCGGCTGTTCGACACCGTCGGACGAAAACAGATGATCTCCCTCTCCTACCTCGGATCGGCAGCTGTCGCAGTCGTACTCGCCGCGGTCTTCGTGGCCGATACCGGTGGCGTCTGGCTGTTCGTTGCCGTGCTCGTCGTGTGCTTCTTCCTGGCCTCGGCGGGCGCCAGCGCCGCGTACTTGACGGTCAGCGAGATCTTCCCAATGGAGACCAGGGCGCTGGCCATCGCGTTCTTCTACGCGGCCGGAACGGCGATCGGCGGCATCAGCGGCCCCTTGCTGTTCGGCCAGCTGATCAACTCCGGCCACCGTGGTCTCGTCGCGATCTCCTTCCTGATCGGCGCGGCGGTGATGGCGCTTGGTGGCATTGCGGAACTCACGTTGGGCGTGAAGGCCGAAGGAAAGACGCTCGAAAACCTCGCCATGCCGCTCACAGCGGTGGACGCCGAGGCGGCCTCCGACGAAGCCTCGAGATCACCGGGCGCAGGTGCGGCGGCGGAGATCAGCACCGAGCGCGAGGCCGAGCGGCGGGCCCGGCAAGAGCGGATCGACGCACGGGCTGAGCGTCATCGCGCCGGCCAGTCCGGCCGCCGTCGTTACCGCCCAGGGCCACCACGCGGCGGTACCTCGCCGTGGATGGAGCCCCCGCCGACCGTCGAACCGGAGACAGCGCTGGATCATGAGATCGAAACTATCGCCAATGCGGTGCGGGACCGTGGATCGATGAATCTCGATGAGCTGCACTCGGCCGTCGGCGCACGATATTGGGGTCCTGGTGAGTTCCGCAGGGCGCTGCGGGAGGCGCTCGCCGAGCACAAGGTCGCGCGGGACGGCCGCCGTCGTGTCCGTGCACCGAACCTGGACGGGTAGCGGTGACCGCGAGCCCGTGGGCCTGCCGGGTCTTCGACCATCGACTGGTGTTCCGCTCGGATGGACGCACGATGAGCTGGGAGTGTGAGCGGGGTTGCGGTCAGGGTGGCGGCTCGAAGCAGTACGACACCGCCGAGGAAGCGCGCGGCTATGCGACTGCGTTCAACCGGCGCGACACGGCAGACCTAGGCAAACGTGCGCCGCTGATCGGCCTACTGCCGCTTCGCATCTGGCGCCGATTTCGGCGGCGGCGAACCTAGTCGGGGCTTCGACGTCTCAGTGGCCGGCGTCGGGGCGATGCGTGTTTCCGTGCAGCTCCGGATGGGACCGTGCCGCGATCCGCCGGAGGCGCCGATGCTCGATATAGAGCCACGCCGCCCCGGCGGCCATCAGCAGTATCCCAACCAGGGCCAGCACGACGGCCCACCCCTGATGGCCGTAGCCGGCCCCGCCCACGGCGGCCGCGAATGCCACCACGGCCAGGCCGAGGAGGAGAAAACCCGGCAAGCCACGAGTATCGATCATGGACTCACCACAGTGCGGCTGAGTTGTACGAGAGTAGTCAGTCGGATCGACCGGCGTCCTTGCCATCATGCTCTCCCTGCTGCTTCCACGTTCCGTAGTGAACAAACGCCCGCTACGTGTGGAAACCATCAATTGTATTCCGCGTCACAGTGGCCCTGCAACGCCCGTTGCCGCAGATGTGGCAAAAGGCGGAGCGGCCGCGTGTAGATCTCGCGACGCGGCGACACGGCAAGGGAGGGAACAGCTTCCGAGTAGCAGCCACACACGCAGGTTTAGCTCAGCTTCCGACGGGCAATGACTAGCAGTCGGGGACTGTCCAGTAACCTGAGCGCGTCGGAATCTGAGCGCAGAAACGAGCAGACACATGGCACATCGGGACACGCGGCGATCGGCCTTCATCGCCATCGCGGCCGGCATCGCGCTGAGCCCGCTGGCGGTTGCGTGCGGCAACGACTCCAGCGGCACACCGTCGTCGAGCAGCACGACATCGCCGACATCGTCGACGACAGTGCCGTCGACCACCGTGCCGATGGCAACGACCACCGCAGGCGGCACCGGCGGAGTCACTGCGCCGCAAGCTCCCGCTGTGCCGTCACCGCCGGCGATCCCGGCGCCGCCCGCGATTCCGTCACCCCCCGCGATCCCATCGCCGCCCGCCATCCCGCAGATTCCGGCGATTCCGCAGCCATGACATTCGCCTGAGCGACCTGCATCCCCCAACGATGCGACGGCCGTAGAGTTCCAGAGGATTTCATTCCTTCTCGAACCGCCGTCGAAGTTGCAGGGAGAACCCGATGCGCTGCCGACCTGGTGATCCGGGGAACGGTGCTCACTGTCGATGATCGGCGGCCCACCGCCGAAGCCGTCGCCGCGAAGGACGGCCGGATCGTGGCCGTCGGAGACCGGCCAAACGTCGAGAACTGGGTAGGCCCGGGCACTCAGGTGCTGGATATCGGTGACGGCTGCGTGATGCCCGGCCTGATCGAAGCGCACGGGCATCCCCTCATGGAGGCCGTCGTACTGTCCGACCGGATGGTGGACATCCGGCCGGTGACCATGCGCAACCCGAACGACGTGATGGGCGCGGTCCGGTGGGAGGTGGCGCGACGCGGCGCGGCCGGCGCGTACCTCACCGGCTGGGATCCGCTGCTGCAGGTGGGCCTGCCCGAATCGGCGCGCCGCCGCACTCGGCGTCACCTGCAGCCTGTTCGTCGACCAGATTCACTACTGGGGGGACATCCTCGTCGACGGAATCTTCGGGGCCGAGCACGGATCGCGCTGGATGGCTGCGGGCTCCGCTGTCGGTGCCGGGGTGCGCATCTCACTGCACAACGACCCGCCGGTCACCTGGAGGAGCCGCTGCGCAACATCAGTGTCGCGGTCACCCGTACCGCGCCGAGCGGTCGGGTTCTGGCCCCCGAGGAACGGTTGACCGTGGATCAGGCGATCCGGGCCCAGACCACGCGGCGTGCCAGCTGTTCTCCGACGATATGATCGGTTCCCTCGAAGTCGGCAAGTACGCGGACATGGTTGTGCTGTCCGCCGATCCGAGGACGGTACCTCCCGAACAGATCGCCGACCTCGAGGTGCGGGCCACGTTCCTCGCCGGCCGGCAGGTGCACGGCTGATTGATGGGCCGTACTCGACGATGGCCTGCCGTCCGAGCGACAGACCATCGTCGATCACGCCACGCAGCTGTGGGTGCTCACCAACCCCAGGGGAACCAGGGTTGGTAGCCGTAGCCGTATCCGTAGCCGCCGCGCCAGCCGTGATCGCCACCCCAGCCGCCGCGATCGCCGCCGCCGTGGAATCCGCCGCCGTGGAATCCGCCGCCGCCGCCGTGACCGGCGTTGACGACCTGGCCCGGCGTGGCCCCCGGTGCGGTGGCGACCACTGCCGGCAGAGCCGGAAGCGGGGCAGCGGCGGCAGTCGGCGCGGCCGCAATTGCTACGGCGGCGGCGCCCGCCGCCAACACCGGTGTGATGAACTTCAGTCCGTTTCGCATTTTTTGCGCTCCTTCTGGCCCTATCCCTTACCTCCTCCAGAGTCGCGCTCGAACGAGCCCGTGTCGTGACTGCTGATACCCATTGATGGTTCCTGGTATCTGCAATATCTAGGTACCTGGGAGCATCCAACTCGCCATCCGCAAATCTTTTGGGCAGCAAGGCAAGACGGTGTTATCGGCCGATTCTTGTCAGTCCGGCATCGCCGCGACGATCTGTTGCTGGGTGAACGGCATGCTGCGCACCCGGACGCCGAGTGCGTCGTAGACTGCATTGCCGATCGCGGCCGCAGTGGGTCCCTGTGCCGTCTCGCCCACTCCCAGGGGCGCATTTCCGTTGCCCGGCAACAACTCCACGTCGGCCGCAGGCACCTCGGAGAACCGCAGGATCGGGTAGCTCTCCCAGGTGTCGCTGGTGACCGTCAGGTTGTTGAAGCGAACGCGTTCTTTGAGGGCCCAGCTCGTCGCCTGGATCGCACCGCCCTCAACCTGGTTCGCCACACCGTCCGGGTTGATGATCAGGCCGGCATCCACCGCGACGGTCAGCCGACGCACCCGTACCTCGGCGGTGGCTTCCACTTCGGCAACCACCGCGCAGTACGCGCTGCTGTTCTTGTAGCGGGCGTAGCCGATACCGTGCCCGGCCGACTCGGAGGGCGACCACTGCGCCCAACCCGACCGCCGGACCACCGCTTCGATGACGGCGCGGCCGCGCCGGTCGGTCAGCTGCGTCAGGCGGTATTCGACCGGATCCCGTTGGGCTGCCACAGCCAACTCGTCCATGAACGATTCGATCGCGAACACGTTGATGAAGGCCCCGAGCGAACGCAGCGCCGACGTTCGCAGCGGCATGACCGTCAGCCGGTGATTGCGCACGCGGTAAGACGGGAAGGCATACCCCGGAACGGAATTGCGGCCGGCACCGCCGCCGGCCGCCAGCGGTGGTTCGCCCGCGGGCTCGATCGGCTCGCCACCGTCCCGCTCGGTTGCCGCGAGCAGCCCGATGGAGTGCACGTAGCCCGGCCTGGTGACGTGCCCGTTGCCCCAGATGTCATGACTCCACGACAGCACGTCGCCACGGCGATCCAGCTGCGCGGCGACGCGGACCACCGCCGCCGGACCGTAAGGTGCCCAACCGAGTTCGTCGGGTCGCGACCACACCACCTGCACGGGCCTGCCCGGAACGCTCATCGCCAGCAGTGCAGCGTCCATCGCGACGTCGTCGGCGCCGTTATGCCCGTAGCACCCAGAACCTTCCACGTGCTGCACCGAGATCTCTTCCTCGGCGAGCTGAAACGCGCGGGCCAGCGCACGGCGGAGCAGGTAGACGCCCTGGCTGTGCGTCCAGACCTGCAGCCGCACACCGTCACCGGTGGTGGCCAGCGCGGTGGCGCTGGACGGCCCCATCGCCGCGTGCGCGAGGTACGGGCGGTGATAGGTGGCTTCGTAGGCGTTGGCGTCCGATTCGGCGACGCCCGAACCGAACTCGGCCAGGACGGTAGTCTCGGCGGGTGCGCTGGTGAGGAAAGCGGGCAGATCGTCCTCGTCGGGCAGCGTTGGCCGCTGCTGCCATGTCGCGTCCGCGGCCAGCCGTTCCACCGCCGACAGCGCGACCTCCTCGCGGTCGCCGATCACCCCGAGAAAGTTCCCGTCCCGCACAACGCCCACCACCCCCGGCATCGCCGACGTCGGCTCCGTATCGACCTCGAGCAGACACGCCCCCCGCGACGGCGGCCGCACGATCCGGCCGTACAGCATTCCGTGCAGCGCCAGGTCGTGCACGAACCGTGGTCGTGCGGCCAGCTTGTCCGGCAGGTCGATCCTCGGCACGTTGGTACCGACGACCCGGTACGCGGATGACGACTTCGGCTCGGCCAGTCCGGTGACCGGGCAGTCCAGCAACCGGTCGTCGGCCAGCTCCCAGTAAGTCGTGGTGCACCCGTCCGGTGCCGCGATGGTGCCGTCGTCGACGACGAGCACGTCCTCGGGCACGCCCCACCGCCTACCGGCGGCCGCGAGGTAGATCCGTCTCGCTTCGGCACTGGCCATCCGCAGAGCGGCACCCGAATGCTGGATGGACAGGCTTCCCGCGGTGTAGCCCTCGTCGGGACTGGATCCTGTCGCCGCGGCGGTCATCCGAACCCGGGCCACATCGACGTCGAGTTCTTCGGCGACGACCTGCGCCAACGCGGTGAGCACGCCCTGCCCCAGTTCGACCTTGCCGGAATGCACCTCGACGACACCGCCCGCCGCGATGCGGAGCCAGTCACCGAGACGCGCGTTACGCAACAGGGAGGGTGGCAGTTCCTTCGCGACGTCGGGGTGCGCGGTCACCGGTCGCCCCCGCGGCCGCCACGCAGTTCGGCGGCGGCGGCCAACACCGCCCGGACAATCCGGTTGTGTGCGCCGCACCGGCACAGGTTGCGGTCCAACCCGGCGCGCACCTCCTCCTCGGTGGGGTTGTCGTTCTCGGCCAGCAATGCGGCCGCGGCAACCACGATTCCGGAGATGCAGTAGCCACACTGCGCCGCTTGCCCGTCGACAATCGCCTCGGCCACCGGGTGCGGCCGCCCGGCCGTACCCAGCCCCTCGACGGTGGTGACCTCGCGGCCCTCAACCGCCCACATGGGGGTGTCGCACGAGTATTCGGGGCGACCGTCGATGAGAACGAAGCACGCTCCGCACAGCCCGAGGCCGCAGCCGAAGCGGCTGCCCTTCAACCCCAGGTGGTTACGCAGCACATACAGCAGGGCGGTTTCCGGCTCGGTGTGTACCTCTTCGGGCCGACCGTTTATCCGCACGGTGGTCGCCGACGGCGG
>JAOPWF010000079.1 GCA_025965815.1 Mycobacterium sp. | reverse complement strand
GACGGTCGACGAGTCGGGTTGGACGGTCTGTGATACCTCAACGCCACCTCCTGCGCCTACAGTCATGACCACCGTGATCGCGGGCGGAATCCAGGCGGTTGTCGGTGCGGAGAGTGTTTCATCGGAGCCGACGGTGCTGGTCAAGCCGCGATGGGACGGCGCTGCTCCGGCCTACCTGCTGTATGACGGCAGACGGGCGGCGGTGGATCTGGGCAACCCGGCGGTAGTTCGCGCGTTGCAGCTGGACGGCGTTACGCCGCGGCCCATTTCGAATTCGCTACTGAACGCGATCCCGGAGGCGCCACCGATCGCTGCCCCCCACATAGCTCGCGCGGGTTCGGCCGGGCCGCCGTCGATGGCAGGTTTTCCGGTCGGAAGCGTTGTGCGGATGACCCGTGCCGATGCAGTTGAGCACTACGTTGTGCTCACCGGCGGCGTACAGCGGGTAGGTCAGGTTGCCGCGGATCTGATCCGGTTCACCGACTCGCAGGGCAGTCGGAACATCCAACCGGTCGCGCCGGATGTGATCAGAGCAAGTCCCGCCGTCGACACCTTGCCCATCTCGACGTTTCCGGAGCATGCCGGCGCCGCGACGGGTTTGGGCGGCGAACCGGTGTTGTGCGTCAATTGGAAGCCGCGCGGCACTGCGGTGCTACTCGAGAACTCGCTCCCACTGTCCGACGCGGCCCCGCCCGTGACACTTGCGCAAGCCGATGGTGGTGGGCCGAAGGTCGACGCTGTCCTCCTTCCTCCCGGCCGCAGCGCGTACGTGCGCACGACCGGGATCACCGGCGACGACAGCCGCACCGAATCGCTCTACCTTGTCACCGACACCGGCGTGCGATTCGGCCTGCCCGACGCGTCGGCCGCGCAGGTTCTTGGGCTGTCCACGCCCGCGGTCCCCACACCGTGGCCGATTCTCACCCTCCTGCCATACGGCGCGGAGCTCAGTAGGGGTGGCGCACTAATCGGGCGTGACGGCATCACCACCGCCGGTGGTGTCCCGGCGTCGTAACCGGCCGGCAGATGCGGTCATCCCGAATGTGGCGACCAGCGCCGCCATGCAGAGGGCCGCGCCGACCGACGCGGTGAGTCCCGGCTGCGGATCCGGAGGCGTGGGCGCGGCAGGAGCGGTGACCCGCCGTGCGGCATGTGCGTCATCGACGCGAGCGCTCGACTGAGCCGGGACCGCGCTGACCGCGGCCAGCGCATCGACGATGCCCTGGCCCACAAAGGGATCCCAGCCTGCGGACGGACGATGCGCGGTGTCCTCGATGCGCTGCATGACCTGACGTGCCGTCAGTCCCGGGAAGCGGTCGCGGACCAGGGCGGCGACACCGCTGACGATGGGCGCGGCGTAACTCGTCCCCGAGATCGGCATCGATTCACCGTCAACGGCCGGCAGAGCGCTCATCAGCCCCTGGCCGTCGGGGTTCAGCGACACCACATTCTCGCCCGGGGCGGCCACATCGACCCAGGGGCCTGCCAGGCTGAACGAGGAGGGTGCTCCGCCCACGCCCACCGACCCGACCGTCAGAACATAGTCGTCATACCAGCCCGGACTGACAGTTACCGCGACGGTATCCCAGTTCGGCCTGCCGGGTTGCGCGTGATCCGCCGGCGGGTTTTGTGCCGGACACTGTCCGGATGCTCCGACATTTCCCGCCGCCGCCACGACCACGACGTCCTTGACGTCGACCGCGTACGCCAGCGCCGCGCCCAGGGCACGGTCATCGAGCTCAGCACCGACGGCCACACACGCGACCGATGACACGTTGATCACCGTTGCACCCCCATCGGCAGCGGTGCGCACCGCCATCGCAAGGGTTTCCACGTCACCGAACCCGGGGCCGGACTGTCGATCCGCCGGCCCGAACTTGTTGCTGGACTGCCGGATGGTCATGATCGTCGCGTCCGGTGCGACTCCGCTGAAGGCCGACGCTCCAGTGGGATCGGCCGTGGCCGCCACGATTCCGGCGACGATGGTGCCGTGCGCATCGCAGTCCTGCGTACCGTCGCCGGTGAACACGTAGTCGCCGCCGGCCACCAGTCGTGGGAGCCGCTGGTGCCGCGTCACCCCGGTATCGATAACAGCGACGGTCTGACCGCCGCCGCGACTGAGTCGCCAGACAGCTTCGAGCTCAAGACCTTTCAGTTGGTTTGGGACATCGGCAGCGCCGCGATCGTCGTCGACCGCACCGGACGCGCATTGTTCCTGCTGCTCTGTCGGGCGAGGGGGAGCCGGCGGCGCGGCCACGGGAAGCAGCGTGTCATCGACCGGTGGAGGAGAGACCGCACGCGCCATCGGCGTCGTCCACGGTATCGTGACGAGGAGCAGCGCGACCGCCCCTGTGCGTACCAAACGGGAGATCCACCCGGTCATGTCAGGTGCAGCCCGAGGACGGCAGTGAACAAACCGCAGACCCAGCAGGCAAGCGGCACCACCGCCGCGAGTGCCAGGTATTCCAGGATTTCGACGGCTCTGCGCGCGACGGGGCTGGCCTTCACGCCGGAGAACCCGAACCACAACGCCACCGCGGCGGCCATGGCTCCGATGCCGGACATCCAGCTGCAGAGACCGGGCGACCATGCCACGACGACGAATGCGGAAGTGAGACTGACGATGCCCGCGCCGAGCAAGGAGGCACCCTGCAGCATGTCTCGATGCGAGTGGGCTCGAAGCATCAACACCAAAGAGACGACCACCGTGAACGCGGCGCCGCTCACGGGCGGGCCCTCGTCGGGACGGAGTCGTACCACGGTTAGTACCATCCCCACCGCCGCGGACACACAGAATCCGATGACCAGACCGGTCAGGGTGGCATGACCGTGCGCGGCTCGCGCGTCGATGTCCGAAGCGGGTTCGGCCGTGTCGTCAGACTCACGCATCGCCGGTGACAGCCGGGCCATCACCATGGACAGCCTCGGCCCCGCGCTCAGTAAACAGAGGGAGACGGCGGTCAGCACGGCGCCGGCGACATTGGCCGGCGCTGACGACGCGACCACGCCCGTCGCCACGGCGCACAACGTCAGCGAGAACGCCGCCAGCGCCGTCAAACAGATTGTGCCGCAGGCTACCAACCGCATGATCAGGATGGCCGCCACCGAGCAGGCGGCGGAGCCGAGCAGCACGTTAGGCGCTCCCGGCCCACCCGGCACGACGAGAAATCCGGCAACCGTGACGAAACCGGCAGCCGCCACACTCATCGCGACCGTGCTCAGGGAGTCGTCCAGCGCACGGCGTACCACAGCTACCGCGAACACTGCGGCGAAGGCGACACCCACCGCCGGAATAGCCCGGTCGGACGCGGTGTCGGTGGCCGCGGACCTCAGCAGAATCAGAGCGCACCATCCGGCTGCCCAGACAAACGCTGTCGCCGCTG
>JAOPWF010000044.1 GCA_025965815.1 Mycobacterium sp. | reverse complement strand
TCGCCGTCGGTGCGTACACCGGGACCGCGGCTCGGGTCAGACATCTGCTCCAGAACATCCAGGCCGGCGAGCAGGTCTCCCTCGATGTCGATGTCCCCTGATACATAAGCTCGCGCGAAGCCGAGCTCGTTCGGAGCCCACAGCAGCCGCCGCAGACCCCTGCGATTGACGAGGTTGAACTGCCACTGCGCGGACGCAGGTCCCGACCGGCTGCCGTCCCAGCATCTGATCTTGACAGGAACATCCGGACCCACAACGGCGCGAACCAGTGGCCCCACCGTCTCAGCGATCGTCATGACAAGCACCTCCGTGCAGATCCGACAGTTATCAATGTGTTGATCAGTATTCGTGCAGTAGCGGTGAGGAGCCATAGGTGTTCCCGATAGCCTCTGGTCGCCGTGGCTCCTAACGAACCTGCGGATCATTTTAGCTGGTGTTTGGCACCATTGCTCGGAGTGAGTTCTTCTGGAATGCAACATTATTCGCTATGCGGCGCAGGTTGCGGTACCGGACCGTACACCCGGTCGCCATGAGGGCCGACGCGAGCGGATAGCACCGATGCGCTACCCAAGGTAGAAACGATGATGAAATACATTGGTACGAACGCGTTTCGGCCGTGTCGCCAGTCTCTGGGTCGGTGGATTGGCTGCGACGACCATTGCCGCGCCGACGGCTTTCGCGGCGCCCGACTGCCGCCCCGGCCGACTGTCCAACACCGTCGGCTCGGCTACTTCACCACCCACCCACAGGAGTATTACGACCTGCGCGGCATCCTGGCTCCGATCGGGGACGCGCAGCGCCAGCGCAACGTCACGCTGTTCTCGCCCGACCTCGCTTCGGCCTACGACGAATTCATGGCCGGCTAAATACCCCGTGTGGCCGCTGCGATCGGACCGATGGACTGGCTGCGGCTGGCGACCGGTCACCTGCGGGTCGGCGCCCGGGTGAGACGATGCGACGGTGATCGAGCTCCCCGCCGCGGTGCGCGCGATGGCTTCCCTGAGGCCGGAGTGCCTGGCGTGGGTCGAGGCGCTGCCCAGAGTTGGGCAGAGCCTCCTCGTGGAGTGGGAGCTCACCCCTGACGGGGACCCGATGCACGGGTCCAGCTCGATCGTGCTGCCCGTCCGCACCGCGGGCGGTGGGCCCGCCGTCCTCAAAATCAGCTTCCCCGACGTTGAGTCCGAGCACGAGCACCTCGCCTTGCGGCGGTGGGGTGGCGATGGTGCGGTCCGGTTGCTACGCGCCGATCCGCACCGTCGGGCCATGCTCCTTGAGCGGCTGCACTGCGGGAACCTAATCGAGATGTGGGATGTCGAGGCGTGCGAGGTCATCGCCGCGCTCTACCGGCGCATCCACGTTCCTGCCCTCCCGCAGCTGCCCACGCTGACGTCGCACGTCGAGCGGGCGACCATCGACCTCGGCGCGCTCCCGCGCAGTGCGCCCATCCCGCACCGGCTGGTGGAGCAGGCGATTTCCCTCGGCCATGACCTGGTGACCGACCCGGCCAGCACCGGCACCGTCATCCATGGCGACCTGCACTACGAGAAGGTCCTCGCCGCCGACCGCGAGCCCTGGCTGGTGATCGGTCCCAAGCCGATGAACGGCGACCCTTCCTACGAGGTCGCTCCGATGTTGTGGAACCGGTGGGATGAGCTCGCGGGCGACATCCGCGACGGTGTCCGCCGTCGGTTCTACGCGTTGGTCGACGCGGCAGGCCTGGCCGAGGACCGCGCCCGCGCGTGGGTCATAACACGCATGGTCCACAACGCCATGAGCGAGCTATCGAAGGGCCCGGAAGCCGACCCGGCTTGGCTCACGACCTGCGTCGCCATCGCCAAGGCTGTGCAGGACTGAGACGCCGTGAATCGGTCATGTGGGCCGCGCAGGTCGTCGCGGGCGCCGGTGCTCTTTAGCTGCGGGTCGCTACGACATAACCAATAGAAGCGCGCGCGCTCACGAGATCGTCGCCGTGCAGCAGTGCCAATCCCGCGGCGGCGAACAGATCCGCGATCGTTGACCGTGTCACCGTCCAACCACGGGCGTGCAGATAGTCCGGCACATCGTGGTGGTCGCCACGGTAGGTGAGGGTGTCGATGGCGATGTCCACCCCGAGTTCTCGCCAGCGCCGGGTGAGGGTCTGCATCTGCACGCGAGCGTAGGCTTCGAACGGGATCCGTTGTCGCACTTCGCGGCCCCGGTTCGGCAATGGCCTGGACCGGCTTTCGTATCTGCAACGAGGGAGCGCATATGCCCGATCTGAATACCAAGTTGCCGCCCGCGTTGGGCAGGGCGCTGGAACTGCTCTCCGATCCACCGATCAACCCCGACGTCAGCAAGGGTTACCTCGATCTGCTGGGAACCCAGCAGGTCCAGGACTCCGCTGTGCGCAAGAACACCGGAGTGATCCAGGCGGCATGGTCCTCGCCGGTCGGGTCGATGCTCTACGACAACGCGCAAGCGCTGTCACGCAGGCTGCTCACCGCATGGCAGCAGCCGACCGAGTGGCTCAACATCCCGCCGGGCGGGATCGCGCTGGATGTGGGCTGCGGCCCTGGTAACGTCACTGCGTCGCTGGCCCGAGCCGCGGGCCCGGACGGGCTGGCGTTGGGTGTCGACATATCCGAGCCGATGCTGGCACGCGCGGTGCGCGCCGAAGCGGGACCACAGATCGGCTTCCTGCGCGCAGACGCGCAACGGCTTCCCCTGCGTGACGACACGGTCGACGCGGTGGTCTCGATCGCCGTGCTGCAGCTGATACCCGACCCGGCCGCGGCGCTAGCGGAGATGGCGCGGGTACTGCGATCGGGCGGCCGACTGGCCGTGATGGTTCCAACCGCAGGGCGTGCTGCCCGATTTTGGCGGATGCTGCCGAACACCGGGGCCTACGCGTTCGACGAGGACGAACTCGGCGACATCCTGGAACACCACGGCTTCACCAGCGTGCGGACCAAGAGTTTCGGCACCATTCAGTGGGTGCGCGGTAAACGCGGCTGAGGCGGGACACGATCAGGCGTCGCGGCGGTTGACCACACGATGGCGGCGAGGAACAGCACCGCGGCGAAGTAGGCCAGAGCGTCATCCCGGCGATGCTGAGCACCTCGCGCAGTGTCTCGTGCTGGGGCTGCGGACCCGGACGGTGTCGGCGCCGGAGCGGCTGACGAATTCGCCGACGGTCGTCGCCGCGATGAGTCTGCCCGCCCGATGACCACCAGGCGGTCGGCGGTGTTGGCCATCTCGGCCAGCAGGTGGCTGGACACAAAGGCGGTGGGGCCACGGCCGGCGAGCGTCCGCATCAGGGTGCGCACCCACCGGATACCCTCCGGGTTAAGGCCGTTGACCGGCTCGTCGAACAGCAGCACGGGCGGGTCCCCGAGCAGCGCGGCCGCGATCCCGAGCCGCTGGCTCATCCCCAGCGACAGCGTGCCCCGTCGATGGTGGCGGACTTGCCTGCCCCGTTGGGTCCCAGAATCCGGTGACCACGCCGGGCTCAACGGTGCAGGTCAGATCGTCGACCGCGCGGGTGGTCCCGAACACCTTGGTCAGGCCCCGCAGTTCGATCACAGGCCCCATGATGGCACGGCGCCGGACACCTGCCCGGCGACGAGCTCGCCGACGGCGCGCATTCCGGCCGGATTGGGATGCAGCGGGGCCGGCCGCCCCGGCAACGGCAGTGCAAACCGGGTCGTCCACGGATCGGCCGACCAGGCGTGATGTTCGCGACTGGCCTCGGCGGCGCGCACCACCTCGCACCCGGTGTCCGCGGCGGCCTCGGCCGTCAACCGCTCCAGCGTGTCGGCGACGTGGCGCCCGAGGTCGGCGTCCTCCTGCGAGAGCGGGGCGGCGGCCACTCCGGCCGGGGGCAGCAGCGTCAGGTAGTCGACGAAGACGATGCGGGCGCGCGGAGCCCGGTGCCGCAGGCTACGGCCGACCTCGCGAAGTGAGTCGGCCACCTCGTTCAGCGCCCGGTCGCGGGCGTCGCGGTCGAGTAGCTCACGCAGCCGGCCACCGATGACCGGCAGCCGGCGCACCGCCCGCGGCAGGCTTGCGGCGACCAGCAGCGGCACGTAGCCGGCGTCGTTGCCACCGATGGTCACGGTGATCAGGGCCTCGGACCCGTCCAGCGCGCTGATCTGCGGCGGCGCGCCGTTTTGTGTGTCGGTGAGCACATTGGCAGTCGTCGCCCCCGAATACGTGACGTCGACGAGGTAGAGCCCCAACGCGGCGGCGGCCAGGTGCGCGTAGTTGACCGCCGAACGGCCGGCCCGCCGCGGTGCGCCGTCGGCGGACGGCCGGAGGCCGGGCCCGGCTGCCATCGAGCTGCCGAGCGCCACGTAGCGGCTCGTCACAGCACCGGGCTGGACGCCTGAGCCCAGAACCTCT
This sequence comes from Mycobacterium sp., assembly GCA_025965815.1. Taxonomy (GTDB): domain Bacteria; phylum Actinomycetota; class Actinomycetes; order Mycobacteriales; family Mycobacteriaceae; genus Mycobacterium. The sequence continues at coordinate 6,258 of JAOPWF010000044.1, read as the reverse complement.
TCGGGATCCGGCCGGCCCGCCTGGCCAGGTAGCCGGCGGTGACGGCGGCCGCCATCGCGGCGGCCATCGCGGGCGGGTCGGCGGCCCTGGTGACGGCGCTGGCCAACAGTACCGCGTCGCAGCCCAGCTCCATGGCCAACGCGGCGTCACTTGCCGTGCCGATTCCGGCGTCGAGCACCACCGGCACCCCGGCCTGCTCGACGATCATCTCGATGTTGTGCGGATTGGCGATGCCAAGGCCGGTGCCGATCGGCGACCCCAGCGGCATCACGGCGGCGCAGCCGGTGTCCTCCAGGCGACGGGCCAGCACCGGGTCGTCGGTGGTGTAGGGCAGCACAACAAAGCCGTCGTCAACCAATTGTTCTGCCGCACAGACTAATTCGATGGCATCGGGCAGCAGCGTGCGCTCGTCGGCGATGACCTCCAGCTTGACCCAGTCGGTCTGCAGCGCCTCACGGGCGAGCTGTGCGGTCAGCACCGCCTCCGCGGCGCCGCGACATCCGGCGGTGTTGGGTAGCGGGGTGATGCCGAGCCGGTTGAGCAGCTCGAGCACACCGGTACCGGCGTCGGCGTCGACGCGGCGCATCGCGACGGTGGTCAGTTCGGTGCCGGAGGCGACCAGCGCCTCTTCGAGCACCGCCTGGTTGGTCGCGCCGCCGGTGCCGAGGATCAGCCGCGAGCCGAAGCTGCGGCCGGCGATCGTCAGTTTCGATTCCCGGGTCGGCCCCCGCAAGCGGGAGGTGCCCCCAGCGCTGCTGCCCTCCGCTGACTCAGCCACCCTGCACCGCCGTCACGACCTCGATCCGCGCGCCGTCGGACAACGCGGTCTCCCAGCGTGAGCGGGGCAGCACCGCCCAGTCGACCGCCACCGCGATTCCGCGATCCGGAAACCCGAGATTGCCCAGCAGGGTAGCGACGGTGATGGCGTCGTCGACCTCGACGACCTTGTCGTTCACGGTGACAATCATGATGCCCCTACTAGTTCGGCCGCCTCGGGGAGCGGGGCGCCGTTCAGCTCGGCGGTGACCGCCTCGGCGGTCCACGGTGCTAACAGAAAGCCCGATCGGCCGTGACCCGCCGCCACCAAGGTGCGGCCGTCAAGCCGACCGACCAGCGGCAGGTTGTCGGGTGTCATCGGCCGCAGGCCGGCGGCGCATTCGGCGAACTCGTACTCCCCCAGCGCAGGCATCACCGCGCAGGCATCGTCGAGCAACTCACGCACGCCGGTCACCGCGGGCGCGGTGTCGCGGCCGCGCTCGTACTGGGTGGCGCCGACGACGAGGCCGTCCGCGCGTGGCACCAGATACACCTGCCTGCCGTGCACCCGGGCCCGAATCACCCGCTGCGGCACCGGCATGCAGCCGCGCCGCCAGCGCAGCCGCAGCACCTCGCCCTTCACCGGGCGAATCGGCAGGCCGGGCCACAGTGTCGGCGCATCGATGCCGTTGGCGATCACCGCCGCGTCGGCGTCCAGCTCATTGAGGTCCTGAACTGGCGGCGCCCACTGCACGCCGAGGCGTTCGCAGTGCGCCGCCAACGCCTGCACTACCGCGCGGTTGTCCACCGCCAACTCGGTGACCGCGCGAAATCCATGTCGAATACCTTGCGCGAGAAGGGGTTCGACATCGCGGGCGCTCGACGTCAATGTCACCGGATGGCCCTGGGCGGCCAGCCATTCGCCGACGGTCTTCAGGTCGGCGGCGTCGGCGCGGTCGACGGCCACCACCAGCGATTCGCGGGCGGTCACCACCTCGGGCGGCAGGCCGTCCAGGAAGGAACCACGTCCCTCCCCATGCCAAAGAGCCAGCGAGGCCAGACCGAGCCGCAGCAACCGATCCTCGCCCGGCCAGCCTTCGCTGTGCGGGGCCAGCATGCCGCCGGCCACCCATGACGCGCCCGGTTGAGCGGAACGATGCACGCGCACCGTCCATCCGGACTGCGCAGCGCGACGCGCCACCGACAGCCCGATGACACCGCCGCCGATGACTGCGAGTGATCTCTTCGACATTCCCCTCCTCCCTTCGCCGGCATGACCCGGATCAGGTTTGACGGTAAGGGCCGGTAACCGTGCCCACTCTCAGCCCCGCTCCCGGGACTCCCGTGTCGGCCCTCAACGTTAGTCGTTACCGTCGCGGTGTGCACGAACCTGTTACCCGCCTCCAACAAGCACGGTTGTATCTGTGTACAGACGCGCGCCGCGAGCGGGGCGATCTGTCCGAGTTCGCCGACGCCGCGCTGGCCGGCGGCGTGGACATCATCCAGTTGCGGGACAAGGGTTCGGCCGGCGAACAGCGGTTCGGTCCGCTGGAGGCGCGGGGCGAGTTGGCGGCGCTGGAGGTGCTCGCCGACGCCGCGCGGCGGCACGGCGCGCTGCTGGCGGCCAACGACCGCGCGGACATCGCCCGTGCCGCGGGCGCCGATGTGCTGCATCTGGGGCAGGACGACCTGCCGCTGCCGGTGGCCCGGGAGATCGTCGGCGCGCAAGCAGTGATCGGCCGGTCCTGCCATGACGCGGACCAGGCCGCTGCGGCAATCGACGAGGCCGTCGACTATTTCTGCGTCGGGCCGTGCTGGCCGACGCCGACCAAACCGGGACGTCCCGCACCGGGCCTGGACCTGGTCCGCGCTACTGCCGACAAGCAGCCGGTCAAGCCGTGGTTCGCGATCGGCGGCATCGATATGCAGCGGCTGCCCGAGGTGCTCGCCGCCGGCGCCCGCCGGGTGGTGGTGGTTCGTGCCGTCACCGACGCCGACGATCCGCAGGCGGCGGCGCGCCAGCTCAGCGCGGCTCTGCGAGCGGGATAGAGGCACCCAGCTCGCGCAGCCGATCCCAGCTTGCGGCGAAACCCGGGTGCAGCGGCAGATCGGCCACCTCGTCCACGCCGACCCAGCGCAGTTCGGAACTCTCGCGGTTGGGCACCGTCTCCAGCAGCGCGGGCGCATCGGCGATGACGGTGGTATAGGTCCAGTAGGCGCCACCGGCCGAAGAGATCTCAGCGGTCACCAGCGTCGTCCGCACTGTCACGTGACCGGCGTCCAACCCGGCCTCCTCGTGCGCCTCACGGACCGCGGCCTGCTCCGCGGTCTCGTGGCTGTCCCGCGCGCCGCCGGGCAGACCCCACGTTCCGCCCTGATGGCTCCACGGGGCCCGGTGCTGAAGCAAGACCGCGGGACTCCCGTCGGGCCCCGGCGCCCGCAGAAGCAGGCCGGCCGCACCGTGCCGACCCCAGAAGCGGGCGCCGTTGTCGGACATCACCCAACCGTCGCCATCGCCTCGCACGCGTTCAGAATAGGGCCGCCGTCACACACCCGGCTGGCTCGAATCAACCCGGCGGGTCTCAACTGCTCTTAGAATTCGCTTATAGAGTTTCAGCAGTCGGGTATCCAGCCGGAAAGAGAAGGTTCGCGCACAGGTGACTGTGGAGTTGGCGCACCCATCAACCGAGCCGCTGGCGTCGCGGTCGCCGACCAAACGGTCGGGTTCTCGCTGGTCGTACCTCTGGACGACCCCTGGGCGCATCCTGGCCATCGGGATCATCCTGTCGGCCCTCGTCATCGCCAGTGCGTTCGCCACCTCGACCACGATCGACCACCGCCAGCAGGCGCTCACCACGGTCCTCAACCACACCGAGCCGTTGGCGTTCGCTGCCGGCCAGCTCTACACCACCCTGTCCGTCGCGGACGCCGCGGCGGCCACCGCGTTCATCGCCGGATCCGAACCGCGCGTCGTCCGGCAGCGCTACGAGCAGGCCATCACCGACGCGGCGGTCGCGTTGACACGGGCGTCGAGCGGATTGACCGATGAGCCGATGGTGCAACTGCTGGGCCGGATCAACGCGCAGCTTGCGGTGTACACCGGCCTGATCGAGACCGCGAGGACCAACAACCGGGCCGGCAATCCCGTCGGATCGTCGTACCTGTCGGAGGCGTCCGCGCTGATGCAGGAGAAGATCCTGCCCGATGCGCAGCGCCTCTACGAGGAGACCTCGGCGCGGGTGGACGCCGAGACGACCGCCTCCACCCGCATCCCCGCCCCGGTGATTCTCATCGTCGCCGCGACGCTGCTGTTCGGTGCGTTCGCAAACCGCTGGCTGGCCCGGCGGACCCGCCGCCGGGTGAACATCGGGTTCGTCGCCGGCGGACTGGCCGTGCTGGTTATGGTGATATGGGTGGGCACCGCCCTGGCGATTTCGACCGCGGGCAGCCGCAGCGCGAAAAACACTGCGGCTGAGTCGCTCAAGACCGTGACCAACATGGCGATCACCGCACAGCAGGCCCGGGCGGACGAGACTCTGTCGCTCATCCGACGTGGGGACGAAGACGTCCGCAAGCAGTCCTACTACAAACGCATCGACGACATGCACCAGCAACTAACCGAATACCTGCACCGCGACGACGCGATCGCCAAGTCCAATCTGCAAAACGCCGACGAACTGCTCTCGCGCTGGCGGCAGGCCGACGAACGGATCAACGAGTACATCGCGGTCGGGAACTACCAGGCGGCCACCCAGGTCGCGCTGGGTACTGGCGAGGACGACTCCACACCGGCCTTCGACAAGCTCGACGAGGCGTTGACGAGCGGCATCCAGGAGAGCCGCAGCCAGCTGCGCAACGACATCATCAACGCCCGCCGCGTGTTGTCGGGTGCCACCGTCGGCGCGGCGGTGCTCAGCCTGGTCGCCGCGGTGGCGGTCGCGCTGGGGCTCTGGCCACGACTGAGCGAGTACCGATAGTGAAGCGATCGCTGTGCATCCTGCTGGCCGCCATAGCGGTGCTGGCAGGGTGCGGCCGCACCGAGGCGGTGGCACCGGTGCCGACGGTGACGATCTCGCCGCCCACCCCCGCGGGCATGGAGGAGATCTCGCCCGAACCGGTGAAGGCGCCGGCGTCGAACAACGACAACTGCAACCGGACCGCCAGCCTGCGGCCGTTCCCCAACAAGACGCAGGCCGACGCCGCCGTCGCCGATATCCACGCCCGCGGACGGTTGATCGTCGGCCTCGATATCGGCAGCAACCTGTTCAGTTTCCGCGACCCGATCACCGGCGAGATCACCGGCTTCGACGTCGACATCGCCGGCGAGGTCGCCCGCGACATCTTCGGCACCCCGTCCCAGGTGGAGTACCGGATCCTGTCCTCGGCCGATCGGATTGCGGCGCTGCAGAAGTCGCAGGTCGACATCGTCGTGAAGACGATGAGCATCACCTGTGAACGCAAGAAGCTGGTGAACTTCTCGACGGTGTACCTCAACGCGAACCAGCGCATCCTGGCGCCGCGCGACTCGACGATCTCCCAGGCATCCGACCTGTCCGGTAAGCGGGTCTGCGCGGTCCGGGGCACGACATCGCTCAAGCGCATCCAGGAGATCACCCCGGCGCCGATGATCGTGTCGGTGGTGACGTGGGCGGACTGCCTGGTCGCGTTGCAGCAGCGCCAGGTCGACGCCGTCAGCACCGACGATTCGATCCTGGCCGGCCTGGTGTCGCAGGACCCGTATCTGCACATCGTCGGGCCCAGCCTCAACGAGGAGCCCTACGGGATCGGCATCAACCTGGACAACACGGGTCTGGTGCGCTTCGTCAACGGCACGCTGGAACGCATCCGTCGCGACGGCACCTGGAACACCCTGTACCGCAAGTGGTTGACGGTGCTGGGCCCGGCGCCCGCGCCTCCCACCGCGAGGTATGTCGACTGATGGCCGGCTCCGAGAACACGGCCGATACCGGCGCCGACGCGGCTACCGACGCCGAGGACGACATCAGCACCGGCACCCAGCGCGCGGACTTCCTCTTCGACTCCGCGTCCACGATCCGGCCGATGGCTACCCAGGCAATCTTCCGGCCGCATTTCGACGACGAGACGACGGGCGGCTCGGCCAGCAGCGCGGGCACCGAACCGCAGGAGCACGCCACCACGGTGGTCCGGACGCTGTCGCCGACCCGGCGCCTCGGCGGCGGCCTGGTGGAGATCCCGCGGGTTCCGGAGATCGATCCGATCGCGGCGCTGATGACCAATCCGGTGGTGGCCGAGTCGAAACGGTTCTGCTGGAACTGCGGCCGTCCGGTCGGCCGATCGTCGCCCGACGGCCATGCGTTGTCGGAGGGCTGGTGCCCGCACTGCGGCAGCGCGTATTCGTTTCTGCCGCAGCTTTCGCCCGGCGATGAGGTCGCCGATCAGTATGTGATAAAGGGCTGAATCGCGCACGGCGGCCTGGGCTGGTTGTACCTGGCCTACGACAAGAACGTCAACGACCGCCCC
>JAOPWF010000042.1 GCA_025965815.1 Mycobacterium sp. | reverse complement strand
CTCGACGATGCCGAACGGGCCCGGCTGTCCACCTAATATCACGAGCAGGTGTTCCCGGTGCTGACGCCGCTGGCTGTCGATACGGCACACCCGTTCCCGTTCGACAGAGGGCTGAGCCTCAATCTCGCGGTCACGGTGAAGCAGCCCGAGGACGGCACCCAGCACTTCGCCCGAGTCAAGGTGCCCGACAACGTCGATCGCTTCGTGGAACTGGGGGGACGGGAAGGCTCCAGGGAAGTAGTCCGCTTCCTTCCGATGGAGGAGCTGATCGCGGCGTTCCTGTCGGTGCTGTTCCCCGGCCTGGAGATCGTCGAGCATCACGCCTTCCGGATCACCCGCAACGCCGACTTCGAGGTCGAAGAGGACCGGGACGAGGACCTGCTACAGGCCCTTGAGCGTGAGCTCGCGCGGCGGCGATTCGGTTCGCCGGTGCGCCTCGAAGTGGCCGACGACATGACCGAGAACATGCTCGAGTTGCTGCTGCGCGAACTCGATGTGCACCCCGGAGACGTGATCCAGGTGCCCGGTCTGCTGGATCTGTCGTCGCTGTGGCAGATCTACGGCCTGGATCGTCCGGACCTGAAGGACCCGCCGTTCGTACCGGCCACCCCGCCGGCGTTCGGTGAGCGGGAGACTCCGAAGAGCATCTTCTCCACGCTCCGCGACGGCGACGTGCTGGTGCACCACCCCTATGACTCGTTCTCCACCACGGTCCAGCGGTTCATCGAACAGGCGGCGGCGGACCCCAACGTGCTGGCGATCAAGCAGACGCTCTACCGCACCTCGGGTGACTCTCCGATCGTCAACGCCCTCATCGATGCCGCGGAGGCGGGCAAGCAGGTCGTCGCGCTGGTCGAGATCAAGGCGCGGTTCGACGAGCAGGCCAACATCAAATGGGCCCGCGCGCTGGAACAGGCGGGGGTGCACGTGGTTTACGGGCTCATCGGATTGAAGACACACTGCAAGACCTGTCTCGTCGTACGCCGCGAGGGCTCGACGATCCGGCGCTACTGCCACGTCGGAACCGGGAACTACAACCCGAAGACGGCCCGGCTGTACGAGGACGTGGGACTGTTGACGGCCGCACCCGATATCGGCGCCGACCTGACGGACCTCTTCAACTCGCTGACGGGCTATTCGCGCAAGGTGACCTACCGCAATCTGCTGGTGGCTCCGTACGGCGTGCGACGGGGAATCATCGAGCGCATCGAGCGCGAGGTCGCCGCCGGCCGTGACGGCGCGGACGCGCGGATTCGGCTGAAGGCCAACGCCCTCGTCGACGAGCAGGTGATCGACGCGCTGTACCGCGCATCGCAGGCCGGCGTTCGCGTCGAGGTGGTGGTGCGGGGTATCTGCGCGCTCAAACCGGGCGCACCCGGATTCTCGGAGAACATCGCGGTCCGCTCGATCCTCGGCCGCTTCCTCGAACACTCGCGGATCATTCACTTCCGCGCCATCGACGAGTTCTGGATCGGCAGTGCCGACATGATGCATCGTAACCTCGACCGGCGAGTCGAGGTGATGGCTCAGGTCAAGGATCCGAGACTGAAGACTCAACTCAACGAAGTCTTCGAGTCCGCGCTGGACCGCGCCACCCGCTGCTGGGAGCTGGGGCCCGACGGCGCGTGGACCGCATCTCCGAAGGAGGGTCAGACCGTCCGCGACCACCAGGCGTCGATGATGGAGCGGCACCGGCATCCTTGATGCTGCGCGTGGCCGCGCACGTGGTCGCCCGCGCTAACAGGTCCGAATTACCCTGCAGGAGTTCAGGTGCCGAAGCAGACGTTCAAGTCCGGAAACCCGGACAGCTCCGCGTCCCGGCGCAAGGCCGTGCTGGCCGCGGGCGCGGTGCTGTGGCGTCCCGGCCCTCCCGGTCAAGACGGATCGAACCCAGAGGTCGCCATCATCCACCGCCCGCGCTACGACGATTGGTCCCTTCCGAAGGGCAAGGTCGAACCCGGCGAAACCGAGCCGGTCACGGCGGTGCGCGAGATACACGAGGAGACCGGCTACCGCGCACATCTGGGTCGGCGCCTGGCCGCGGTGAGCTACCCGATCGAGCAGGGCATCAAGAGGGTGCGCTACTGGGCTGCCCGGACGGTCGACGGGTCCTTCGCCCCGAACGCCGAAGTCGACGAGTTGAGGTGGCTGCCTGTCGCCGACGCGATGAAGCAGCTGGGCTACCCGCACGACCGGAAAGTGTTGCGCGGGTTCGCCAAACTACCCGCGGACACACAGACCGTGCTGATCGTCCGGCACGCCACGGCGGGCGACAAGAAGCGCTACAAGGGTGACGACCGGCTGCGCCCGCTGGACAAGCACGGCCGCGCTCAGGCCGAGTGCCTGGTCGGGGTGCTGCTGGCTTTCGGCGCGAGCGACGTCTATGCGGCCGACCGGCTGCGCTGCGTCCAGACAGTCGAGCCGTTGGCCGAAGAGCTTGGCGTGCCCGTGAAGACCGAGCCGGCGCTGACCGAGGAAGAGTATTTGGAGAACCGTAAGCGCGGCAGGCAACGCGTGCTGGAGATCGTCGCCCAGGGTGGCACGCCGGTGATCTGCACTCAGGGAAGGGTGATTCCCGACCTCATCGAGTGGTGGTGCAATCGCGACGGGGTGCGGACCAACAAGTCTCAGAACCGCAAAGGCAGCACCTGGGTGCTGTCGCTCTATCAGGGTCGGCTGATCGCAGCAGACCACATCGGTAGTCCGCTGGCCACCAAGAAGTAAGGCGCCCAGCGCGCCGCGGGTCTGCTCGACCCGCGGCGGCTGTGTGATGAGGAACTATTAGCGGCGACCCTTTTTGGCCGGAGCCTTCTTGGCCGGAGCCTTGCTCGCTGCCTTCTTGGCGGGAGCCTTCTTGGCGGCTGCCTTCTTGGCGGGAGCCTTCGTCACGGCTTTCTTCGTGGCCTTGGCCGCCTTGGTGGCGGTCGTCTTCGTGGCCTTGGTTGCCTTGGTGGCGGCCTTCTTCGCCGGCGCCGTTACTTTCTTGGCGGCCTTGGTCGCCGCAGCCCTCGCGGGAGCCTTCTTCGCCGGAGCCTTCTTGGCCGGGGCCTTGGTCGCTGCCTTCTTAGCGGCAGCCTTGGTGGCCTTCTTGGCCGGCGACTTCTTGGCGGCCTTCTTGGCGGGACCGGCTACCACACCGCGCTTGACGGCGGGACCGTCGGACGGGAGGCGCTGCGCGCCAGAGACAACCGCCTTGAACTGCGCCCCCGGGCGGAACGCGGGAACAGAAGTCGGCTTCACCTTGACGGTTTCGCCGGTTCGTGGATTGCGCGCGACCCGGGCCGCGCGACGGCGCTGCTCGAAAACGCCGAATCCGGTAATGGTCACGCTGTCACCCTTGTGCACCGCGCGGACGATGGTGTCAACGACGTTCTCCACCGCGGCAGTCGCCTGCCGGCGGTCCGAGCCCAGTTTCTCCGTGAGTACGTCGATGAGCTCTGCTTTATTCATGCAAACCTCCGGAAGCCAGTGGTCCTCCTTGGACCGACTAGTGGACACGGTAAACCCTGGCATGCCTGATTTCCAAGAGCCACGCGCAATTTCAGGCGCAGCTGGCTAACGATTCGGCAATCCGGTTGCCCCACTTGGCCGGTGGCACAGCCGTCTCAGAACTGGCTCAATCGGCCGCGATTTCGGCCTCCGCCGACCCCTCAGGGGGCCGGCAGCGTGTGCGGCTTCCAGTCCGGCCGAGCCGACTCGTATGACTCGATCGATGAGAGTTTCCGCAGCGTAAGGCCTATATCGTCGAGTCCTTCCAGCAGCCGCCAGGCGGTGTAATCGTCAATCGTGAACGGCAACAGCACCGTTCCCGCGGTGATATTCCGATCTTGAAGATTCACAGTGATTTCCATGCCCGGATTCTGCTCAATGAGCTTCCACAACAATTCCACATCATCTTGTGCGACTTCAGCGGCCAGCAGACCCGCCTTGCCCGCATTCCCGCGGAAAATGTCGGCGAACCTAGACGAGATAACCACCCGGAAGCCGTAGTCCATCAGCGCCCACACCGCGTGCTCGCGGGATGAGCCGGTGCCGAAATCGGGTCCGGCGACCAGCACCGAGCCCTTGTCGAACGGACTCAGATTCAGGATGAAGGACGGATCCGAGCGCCAGGCGGCGAACAATCCGTCCTCGAAACCCGTTCGGGTGACCCGCTTCAGATACACCGCCGGAATGATCTGGTCGGTGTCGACATTGGATCGGCGCAGCGGGACCCCGATGCCGGTGTGGGTGTGGAAGGCATCCATGGCTGGTCTCCTCTATCGGTTCAGGTCGGCGGGCGACGACAGCGAGCCGCGGATCGCGGTGGCGGCAGCAACCTGCGGTGACACCAGTTGGGTACGTCCGCCCTTGCCCTGTCGGCCCTCGAAGTTGCGGTTGGATGTCGACGCGCAGCGCTCGCCGGGCGCCAGTTGATCGGGATTCATGCCCAGGCACATGGAGCAGCCGGCCTGCCGCCATTCGGCGCCGGCAGCGGTGAAGATCTCGCCGAGGCCTTCGGATTCGGCCTGGGCGCGCACCCGCATCGAGCCGGGCACCACCAACATGCGAACGCCGTCGGCGACCTTTCGGCCGCGCAGCACCTCGGCGACCGCCCTGAGGTCTTCGATGCGGCCGTTCGTGCACGACCCGACGAATACCGTGTCGACCGCGATATCGCGCATCGCGGTGCCGGGCCGAAGGTCCATGTACGCCAACGCCTTCTCGGCGGACTGCTTCGCTCCGTCGTCGATCATCAGCTCGGGGTCCGGCACCGAGCCGGACAGCGGCACACCCTGGCCTGGGTTGGTCCCCCACGTGACGAAGGGGCTCAGCGAGGCGGCGTCGATGTATACCTCTGTGTCGAATTCCGCGCCGTCGTCAGTGCGGAGTTGGTCCCACGCGGCCAAGGCGGCATCCCACTGCGCGCCGGTCGGAGCGTGCGGGCGCCCGCGCAGAAACTCGTACGTCGTCTCGTCGGGCGCGACCATCCCTGCGCGGGCGCCGGCCTCAATGCTCATGTTGCAGATGGTCATCCGGGCCTCCATCGACAGCGATTCGATGGCGCTGCCCCGGTACTCGATGACATGGCCCTGCCCGCCGCCGGTTCCGATCTTGGCGATCACCGTCAGGATGATGTCCTTCGCCGTCACGCCGGTGGGCAGCTGCCCGTCGACGTTGACCGCCATTGTCCGGAACGGCCGCAGCGGCAGGGTCTGCGTGGCCAGCACATGCTCGACCTCCGAGGTGCCGATGCCCATGGCCCGTGCCCCGAAGGCGCCGTGCGTGGAGGTGTGGCTGTCGCCGCAGACCACCGTCATGCCGGGCTGAGTCAGGCCCAACTGCGGTCCGATGATGTGCACGATGCCCTGTTCGGCGTCGCCCATCGAATGCAGCCGGATGCCGAATTCGTCGCAGTTGCGCCGCAGGGTCTCCACCTGGGTACGCGAAACCGGGTCGGCGATCGGCTTGTCGATGTCGGTGGTGGGGACGTTGTGGTCCTCGGTGGCGATGGTCAGGTCCGGTCGCCGAACGCCGCGACCGGCCAGCCGAAGACCGTCGAACGCTTGCGGGCTGGTGACCTCGTGGACCAGGTGCAGATCGATGTAGATCAGATCGGGTTCGCCCTCGCCGGAGGCGACTACGTGGTCCGCCCACACCTTCTCCGCCATGGTCCTGGGTTTCGGGGCCGACTCCGTGGTGTTCATCGCCGTTGTCATGACTTCTCGATTCGTCCGGGCGTTCGGTTGGCTATCTCACTATCTGGAACGCTAGTATCTCCTTGTGAGACAGGATAGCGGCATCGGCGTCCTCGACAAAGCGGTGGGTGTGCTGCACACAATCGCCGAGTCACCCTGCGGGCTCGCTGAATTGTGCGAGCGAACCGGGTTACCGCGCGCCACCGCGCATCGCCTGGCCGCCGGGCTGGAAGTGCATCGACTACTGGCCCGCGACGGCGAGGGGCGCTGGCGCCTCGGGCCCGGCCTGACCGAGCTGGCGGGCCAGGTCAACGATCCCCTGCTCGCCGCGGGGGCCGCGATACTGCCGAGGCTGCGCGAGATCACCGGCGAGAGCGTGCAGCTGTACCGCCGCGAGGGGACGTCGCGCATCTGCGTCGCAGCGTTGGAACCGCCTGCGGGACTTCGGGATACGGTTCCAGTCGGCACTCGGCTGCCGATGACGGCCGGCTCGGGCGCCAAGGTGCTGCTGGCGTTCAGCGACACCGCGACCCAGCAGGCGGTGCTGCCGCTGGCGATGTTCACCGATCGCACACTGGCCGAGGTCCGCCGCCGCGGCTGGGCGCAGAGTGCCGCCGAGCGGGAGCCCGGGGTGGCCAGTGTCTCGGCTCCGGTGCGCGACGGCC
>JAOPWF010000517.1 GCA_025965815.1 Mycobacterium sp. | reverse complement strand
CCGTCAGAGGAGGAGGCGGCCATGGTCGAAGTCCCCGTGGACGCCGAAGATCGCGTCATCCGTCTTCGCGACGGCCAGGCAGCTGGGTTTCGCGCAGTACGGCGACCCGAATGGCGCGGTCGTCGTGAACGCGCACGGCGGTCTGGCCTGCCGTCTCGACGTCGCCGCCGCGGCACCCGTCGCCCTGGACGCCGGAGTTAGGGTGATCTCGCCCGATCACCCCGGCATCGGGCTGTCCGACCCGGCGCCGGGGCGCACGGTCCTCGACTGGGCCGCCGACGTCGACGAGTTGATGAACCAACTCGCCGTCTACAGCTTCACCGCCATGGGCTGGTCGATGGGCGGCCCGTACGCCGCCGCGATCGGGTACGCGCTGTGCCCACGGGTGACCCGGAACGCGATCATCGCCGGCGCGCTGCCGCTGACTGATCGGGCGGTGTTCGCGCAGCTGCCTAGACCGCGTGTACACCCGGCTTTCGCAGCGCGGGGAATGAATTCGCGGCAATGCTTTTGGGCGATGGGTTGAGCAGCGCGGTATGCGCCGAGGCTGTATGGGAGACGGCGGCCAGTGAACTCGGCGAGGCCGACGCTGCGGTACTACGGGCCGACGGGTTCGCGGGCTTTTCGGCCATGTCGTCCGAGGCGCTACGCCGCATGCAGGGGGTCGTCGAGGACTACCGGGCCTGGGCGCGGCCGTGGGGTTTTGCGCCCGAAGATCTTCGCCTGCCGGTGGACGTGTGGGGCGGTGCCGAGGACGACCTGATCGACCGGGATTGGGCCCCGGAGCTCGCACGGCGGATTCCGGGCGCCAGGCTGCGTGTCTGTAGCGGCGGTCATTTCATGGCCCACCTGCACTATCGGGAGATCTTCGAGGCGCTTCGTAGCGAGTGAGACCGACTCGCCAGCCGACAACGGATCGTGCGCGCCGGTAACGTAGAGACCTTCCGTTCCGACAAGCAAACGACTTGGCCTTTTGACGATCGGAGAAGAGAGTGCGCCGACTGTGCTTGCGCATAGCCGCAGCGGCCGCTGTCGCCATCGCCGCCGCCGGCGTGCCCGCGCCAGCACACGCCGATCCCGGCGTCGTCGTGTATCCGGGTATGGAGATCCTGCAGGGCAGCAATATCTGCACACTGGGCTACGTCGACTCGGGTCTGCGGATCGCGTTCACGGCGGGGCACTGCCGGGGCAGCGGACCCGTCAAGGACAAAGACGGCAACTTCATCGGCAATCTCGCCCTGTACCGCGACAACACCCCGGACGGTGCGACCGTCAAGACCGACCACCTCATTGCCGACTACGAGGCGATCGGACTCGCAAACGACGTGCAGGTCAACAACATTCTGCCGACTGGACGCCCGCTGGATTCCGATCCGTCGATCGTCGCGCGCGCGGGGGAGCCGGTGTGTCACTTCGGCGTCATCACCGGAGAGAGCTGCGGGACGGTCGAGGCGGTCAACAACGGCTGGTTCACGATGGCGAACGGCATCGTGAGTCAGAAGGGCGACTCCGGCGGGCCGGTGTACGTGCTGACCGACGCCGGCCGCGCCGTCATCGTCGGCATGTTCAACAGCACCTGGGGCGAGTTCCCCGCGGCGGTGTCATGGCAGGCCACCGGGCAGCAGGTGCGTGAAGACGTCGTCTCTGCCACGTCGGCCCACGGCCCCGGCCTGCCCGTGCCACCCGCCTAGCGAACTAGCTCGAACACCGGGATGGAAGGTGCCGCCGCGCGCAACTCGTGCTCGCTGGACTGCGGCGTCAGCCCGGCGACATGGCCCTTGACCTCCCAGTACCACCGGTCCAGGTAGCGCCTCAACAGCTCCGGCTTGGCCTCGTCGGCGACCTCCGCGATGGCGATCGGCCGGCTATGCCAGCGCGGTCCCAACTCGACGACGCCTGCCGCCCGGGCGTTTCGTGCCCATTGGGTGTTGCCGCGCGGCGAGACCACGTAGTCCTTGCCGTCCACGCTGAGCAGGTTGATGACGACACCGCGCCGCTTTCCGGTCTTGCGACCACGAACCCGTAGCGCACGTGTGCCAGAGATGCTGATGCCCAATTCGGCTAGCGCCCTGATGATTTCGTTGCCCAGCCGGGCCGCCCGGTTCGGCTCCTCGTAACGCGCGGTCATGTTGCTTTCCTCTCGCCAGGGAGCATTCGAGAGCGGTGCTCTCTGAAGTAGGGTGCCATGGTTCGCGACTAAATTCAAGAGCAGTGATCTCGTTTGTGTCAGACTGTCGGCATGGGCAAGCGCCAGGACACCCGGGATCGCATCGAAGCGCAGATCATCGAACTCGGCCGGCGCCACCTGGTCACCGAGGGCGCGGCGGGCCTGTCCCTGCGGGCAATCGCCCGCGACCTCGGCATGGTGTCCTCTGCGGTGTACCGGTACGTGGCCAATCGCGACGAACTGCTGACCCTGCTCCTGGTCGACGCGTACTCCGAGCTCGCCGACACGGTCGACGCCGCGCGGGAAGCGACGGACGGCTCGTGGCGCGAGCAGGTTCTGGCGGTGTCGCACGCGGCGCGCCGATGGGCCGTCGAGCAGCCGGCCAGCTGGGCATTGCTGTACGGCAGTCCCGTTCCCGGCTATCACGCTCCGGCGGAGCGGACCGTCGGGCCGGGCACCCGGGTCGTCGGCGCGCTCTTCGACGCCGTGGCGTACGGCATCGCCGCAGGCGACATACCCGTCACGAATACCTCTGTGACCCAAGCATTGTCGTCCGACTTCGATCGGCTGCGCGACGAGTTCGGGTTCGCCGGCGACGACGCCGCGGTCGCCAAGTGCTTCCTGCTCTGGGCGGCTCTCGTCGGCGCCATCAGCCTGGAGGTATTCGGTCAGTACGGCGCCGACACGCTCACCGACGTCGGTACGGTCTTCGACCTTCAGGTCCGGCTGCTGATCGACACGCTGACCGGCTAGTCAGCAGCGTTCGAGGCGGCGTGCCAGGAACAGTTCGAGGCTGTCTAGGCACTCGTTCCAGCCGTCGCGGATTCCGCTGTCCTCGGTGATCATTTCCGCGGGCCCAACCAGATGCAGCGTCAGGCGGGTGCCGTCGCCATGTTCGGCGAGTGTCACCGTGATCAGTGCACCCTCTCCGTCCTCGTCTCCCCAGGTGAAGACCAGCCGTTCGGGCTCGACGATCTCGCGGAAGACGGCGACGGTGGGGTAGCGGGTGCCGTCCTGCTCGTTGACCATGGTCCAGCGCCAGACGCCGCCCACGCGCAGATCCTGGGAGATGGTGTCCTGCGGCGTGGTGACACCCTCGGGGACCAGCCACTGGCTCATGTGCTCCAGTTCAGTCCATACCCGGTACACCACGTCGCGGGGCGCATCGAAATCGCGGACGATGGTGAATTCTCGTTGCGGCGCGGTCATTTTCGGCTTCCTTTCGGCAGTTCGCTTCCGATGTTCGTCAGGTGTGCGTCGAGCCGGTCGAGGCTGGAGTCCCAGTACTGGCGGTAGCGCTCGAGCCAGTCCGTCGCGTCCTTGAACGCGGCCCCTTCGAGCCGGCACGGACGCCACTGGGCGTCCCGGCCCCGGCCGATGAGCCCGGCCCGTTCGAGGACTTTCAGGTGCTTGGATACCGCCGCCATGCTCATCGCGAATGGGGCGGCCAGTTCGGTGACGGATGCCTGGCCCTGTGCCAGCCGGGCGAGGATCGCCCTGCGGGTCGGATCGGCCAGCGCGGCGAACACCTGGCTCAGCGCGTACTCGGACATGTATTCAACCTCATGGTTATTTAACTGGCAAGTTCAATATAAGGCACGCGCGGCGAATGTCAACAACTCGTTAGTTAGTATTGACTTATATAAGCTGCCACTTTAATATAATCTCGTGCACGCGTTCGACGTCCTCGGCGATCCGGTGCGCCGCCGCATTCTCGAATTGCTCGCCGACGGTGAGTTGACGGCGGGAGCGATCGGTGCCACGATCCAGGCGCAGTTCGCGATCACCCAGCCGGCGGTATCCCAGCACCTGAAGGTGCTGCGGGAGAACGGTTTTGCGTCGGTACGGCCGGACGGCCAGCGGAGGCTGTATGCAGTCGACAGCCGGCCGCTGCGCGACGTCGACCAATGGCTGGCCACCTTCCGCCGGTTCTGGACACCACACCTGGATGCCCTGGCCACCGAGATCAGCCGCGGCAAACGCCGACGGGCCACCGAAGAGCAAGGAGCGCAAGATGATTGACGTGGACCACCAGATCAATGCCGTGCGGCGCGCGGTCGGATCGAAGGCACTCGAGGCGGGGGAGGCCCACGTCGTGACCGTCAGTCAGTCATACCCGACCGACGCCGCGGACCTGTGGGACGCCTGTACCAATGTCGAGCGCATCCCGCGCTGGTTCCTGCCGGTCACCGGTGAGCTGAAGCTCGGTGGTCAGTACCAGCTGGAGGGCAACGCCAGCGGCACCATCCTGACCTGTAACCCGCCCGAGGCGTTCACCGCAACCTGGGAGTACGACGGCAACGTCTCCTGGATCGAATTACGAATCGTCGATGAAGGACCCGACCGGGCGCGACTCGAATTGGATCACCTGACCGTCGTGGATGACGAGATATGGCGCGAATTCGGTCCGGGCGCGGTCGGTATCGGCTGGGATCTCGGCCTGGTCGGCCTGGCCATTCATCTGTCCACCGGTGCGGCACTGAAACCCGGCTTCGAGGAGAACTGGACAGCCACCGAGGACGGCAAGCGGTTCGTGACGCTGGCAAGCGATGAGTGGTACCGGGCCAACGTCGTCGCGGGAGCGGACCCGGATATGGCCCGCGGGTCTGCGGATCAGGCGTCGGCGTTCTATCTTGCGGATGCGCCGAACTAGAACACGTTCTAGCCAAGGCGCCCCGCCGGAGATATTCTCGAGGCGATGAATGCCCAGACACCTGTCCAGATCGCCTGGGTGACTCATGAGCTTGACGCCACGGAAGCCGCTCTCACCGGCATGTTAGGCGCCAGGAAGTGGGTGCGGCTGCCCGGGATTCATTTCGGCCCGGACACCTGCACGTTCCGCGGTGAACCCGCCGATTTCGTCGCCGACATCTCGCTGAGCTACTCCGGTGACATGCAGTTGGAGCTCATCGCGCCGGTCAAAGGGGAGAGCATCTACACCGAATTCCTGCACCACAGCGGGCCGGGTCTGCACCACGTCTGCATCGAGGCCAGCGACACTGAGACCTTCGCCGCGGCGGTCACCGCGGCCGCCGAGCGCGGTGCGACGGTCGTGCAGCAGGGCGTGATGCCCGGCGGCATGCAGTTCGCCTACGTCTCGGCGGCAGAGGCCGGGGTGCCGTACATTGAGATCGCGCATGTCTCGCCCGAGATCCGGGCTTTCTTCGACTACGTGAAGCAGGAGCAGCAGTGAGCACCGACATTCCCCCGACCGTCAGCGCCTCGGATGTGGCGGCGTGGTCCGATGAGGTGGACGTCCTGGTCATCGGTTTCGGAATTGCAGGCGGGTGTGCGGCGGTCAGCGCGGCAGCCGCCGGAGCGCGAGTTCTGGTGCTAGAGCGCGCCGCCGCCGCCGGTGGCACCACATCGCTGGCGGGCGGGCACTTCTACCTGGGCGGCGGGACCGCCGTGCAGCAGGCAACCGGCCACCCCGACAGCGCCGACGAGATGTACAAGTATCTGGTCGCGGTGTCCCGAGACCCGGACCACGCCAAGATCCGCGCCTACAGCGACGGCAGCGTCGAACATTTCGACTGGCTGGAAGCCCTCGGCTTCCAATTCGAGCGCAGTTACTACCCGGAGAAGGCGGTCATCCAGCCCAACACCGAAGGGCTGATGTTCACCGGCAACGAGAAGGTCTGGCCCTTCCTGGAACAGGCGGTGCCTGCGCCGCGGGGGCACAAGGTGCCGGTGCGGGGCGACACGGGGGGCGCGGGCATGGTGATCGATCTGCTGCTGAAGCGGGCGGCGGACCTGGGCGCGCAGATCCGCTACGAGACCGGTGCGACGGGCATGGTCGTCGAGGACGGGCGCGTCGCGGGCGCGACCTGGAAGCATTTCACCGAAGACGGTGCGATCCGGGCGAAGTCGGTCATCATCGCGGCCGGTGGCTTCGTGATGAACCCGGAGATGGTGGCCACCTACACCCCCAAACTCGCCGAGAAGCCGTTCGTGCTGGGCAACACCTACGACGACGGTCTGGGCATCCGGCTCGGGGTGTCCGCCGGCGGCGCCACCCGGGACATGGACCAGATCTTCATCACCGCGCCCGCCTACCCGCCGTCGATCTTGCTCACCGGCATCATCGTCAACAAGCTCGGTCGGCGGTTCGTCACCGAGGACTCCTATCACTCACGGACGTCGGGCTTCGTCATGGACCAACCCGACAGCGCCGCCTATCTCATCGTGGATGAGGCGCACCTGGAGCGGCCGCAGATGCCGCTGGTGCCGCTCATCGACGGGTGGGAGACGGTGGCCGAGATGGAACACGCTCTCGGTATCCCGGAAGGCAACCTGGTGGCAACGCTGGATCGGTACAACGAGTACGCCGCGCGAGGCGAGGACCCCGACTTCCACAAACAGCCGGATTTCCTTGCGGCACAAGACAAGGGGCCGTGGGGCGCGTTTGACCTGTCACTCGGCAAGGCCATGTATGCCGGCTTCACCATCGGCGGGCTCACCACGTCGGTCGACGGTGAGGTGCTGCGCCCGGACGGCAGTGCCGTGCCGGGGCTTTACGCGGTCGGTGCCTGCGCGTCGAACATCGCGCAGGACGGCAAGGGGTACGCGAGCGGCACCCAGCTCGGCGAGGGCTCCTTTTTCGGCCGCCGTGCCGGAGCGCACGCGGCGGCGCGCTGACGGGTTCTACACCGTCGCCGGCTCGTTCGCTTCGCCGAGCTCGAACTCACCGTCACCGAGCAGCCTCAGATACCGCTGATGATGCTGTTCGACGGTCTTGCGGTGACTGACGCTGACGCAGATCAGGTCGGGCAGCTCGCTGCGCAGCAATTGGTAAAGGGCCATTTCCAGTCCCTCATCCAGGGCGGACGTGGACTCGTCGAGGAAGGCCGCCTTCGGTTTGGTCAGCAGTAGGCGGGCGAAGCCGATGCGCTGTTGCTCGCCGGGGGAGAGCACCTTCGCCCAGTCGCACACGTCATTGAGACGGACGACCAGATGCTCGAGCGCGACCTTCACGAGCACGCGTTTCAGGGTCTCGTCGTCGATCGTGCCCTCCTCGCACGGGTAGGTCACCACCGCGCGCAGGTCGCCGAGCGGGACATACGGCATCTGCGACAGGAACATCGTCTCGTTCTTACCGTCGGGGCGCCGCAGCGTTCCGGAGGTGAACGGCCACAACTCCGCGAGGCTGCGCAGCAGCGTGGTCTTGCCGCTGCCGGACTGACCGACGATTACCAGCGATTCGCCCGGCTCCAGCCGCAAGTCAATTGGCTTGATGAGCTGTTTGCCTGCCGGGGTGCGGACTTCGACATCGTCCAGTTCGACGACGCCGCCGGTGCTCGGTGCCGTGGTCAGGGTGGGCAGTTCGCGGGCCTTCTGGTTCGCGTCCACCAACCCATTCAGACGCATCACGGCGGCACGGTAACTGGCGAACGAGTCGTAGGCGTTGCGGAAGAACGACAGGGAGTTGTGAATGGCGCCGAACGCCGTCGCCGACTGCATGACGTCACCAAGCTTGATGGCGCCGGCGAACAATCGCGGCGCCTGCAACAGGAAGGGCAGCACGGTGATCGCCTGACTGGCCACCAGATTCCAGCCGGAGAAGCCCACGGTGCGGTTCACGTAGCTGCGGTAGTTGCCGATGACCGAGGCGAACCTGCTGCGCAGCTGCACCCGCTCGGCACCCTCGCCACGGTAGAAACCGACCGCCTCGCCGGAGTCGCGCAGCCGGACCAGGGAGTAGCGGAACACCGCATTGGTCAGCTCGTTGCGGAAGCTGAGCCGGATCAGCGGGTGGCCGATCCAGAACGCGACGATGGTCGCGAGCAGGACGTAGGCGATCACAATCCAGAACAACGCCTTGGGCAGCGTAAAGCCGAACAGGTTCAAGGGGCCAGACAGGTGCCACAGGATCGCGGTGAACGAGATGACCGAGACCACGGACTCGACCGCGCCGAACAGCAGGGTGCTGCTGGTGCCGTTCGACGGCATGTTGGGGGTGGCGCCGGCGCCGGCGGTGAATATGTCGATGTCCTGCTGGATGCGCTGGTCCGGGTTGTCGATCGACTCGTCGATGAACCGTGCGCGGTAGTAAGCGTGCCCCTTGAGCCAGTCGCCGGTGAGGTGGTCGGTCAGCCAGACGCGCCAGCTGATCATGAAACGCTGCATCAGATACAGATCGAGCATGACGCGAACGACGTGAATCGTGGCGAGTACGGAGAACGTCACGATCGCCATCCAGAATCCGTGTCTACCGGATTCCCCTACGGCCTGGTTACCCGCGCCCGCGCCCTGGAACGCGACCTGCAGCGACGAGTAGAGGTCGTTGCTGTAGTAGCTGAGCAACACGTCGATCCGGACCGACAGCACCACCGACATCAGCAGTACCCCGAACAGTGCCCACACCGGAAGGCTTGCCCTGCCCTTGAAATAGTCGCCGGTGATGCGCCAGAACTGGCGACCCCAACTGGTGAACCTGGCCAGCAGCACCAGGACTACGAACAGGCAGACGGCGCTGATGGCCCATGCCTTGACCACCCACAACAGCGACGGGACGAGCTCGTGGGCCCAGTCGATCGACGGCGTGAACATGTCCAACGGACGACTCTCCTATGTGGGGCGCCCGGTGACGCCTGAGATCACAAAACCTAGCGGCGAAGCTACCCCAGCTTTACGTGAAGGGAGTGGTTGCGGCCTGCCGGTCAGCCGAATGTCGCCCGCAGATAATGCAGCAGGCCGTCGATGCCCGGCCGCGCGAAGCCGAGGTAACCGTCGGGGCGTACGACGTACGTCGAGGCCCCCGGGGGGAGTACACCCGGGCGAACTCACCGGCGGTGTCGCGGATGAGTGGCAGCACCGTGGTGTCCACGGCGGCGTTCGCCGCGGCGACGAGATTGACGTCCATCCGTGCGCAGCGGACACCACGACTTGGAGGTCCGCTCGAACATCTCGACATCGGCGGTAGTGGCCTCGTCGCCGGCATAGCACAGTGTGGTGTGCTCCCGACGCCCCAGCAGCGAGAACAGTCGCAGCGGCCCGGTCACCCGCGTCGCGGGTCAGCCCGGTCGGGTCCGGCGCGCGACCGCCGGCTGAGCGGATGGAGGCGCAGGCCGATCCGCCGCTCCGTGAGCAGTTCATCCGCAGCTCGCGGCGGGCAGGTGACCACCTCCTGTTGTGGCTCGCCGACGGTGCGCCCGTCAGGATGGCGATGGTGCGTGCCCGGGCCGCCGGTGTATCCCGCATCGGGCCGGTGTTCACTCCGGTGGATCACCGTGGCCACGGCTACGGGTCCGCCATGACGGCGGCCGCGGCCACGTTGGCGGGGTCCGTCCGCGCCGACGACGTGGTGCTGTTCGCCGATCTGGCGAACCCGGTCAACAATGCGATCTATCGACGCATCGGCTTTGAACCGGTCACTGATTCGGTACGGATCGACTTCCGCGTACCGTAAACGTGTGCCAAAGACCACTACCGGCAAGTCAGGACGGTTGAGCGGCCGGTTCTGGAAGATGCTCGGTGCCAGCACCGACCGGAACCAGGCCCAGTCGTTGGCCAAGGTGAACGCATCGGCGGATTTCGACGACAAGGCCGCCGACCTCGATGACGAAAAGCTGCGCAAGGCCGCCCAGCTGCTGAACCTCGACGACCTGGCCGAATCGGCCGATATCCCTCAGTTCCTGGCGATCGCGCGGGAAGCGTCCGAACGCGCCACCACGCTGCGGCCGTTCGACGTCCAGCTGCTCGGCGCCCTGCGGATGCTGGCCGGTGACGTCGTCGAGATGGCCACCGGCGAGGGTAAGACGCTGGCCGGCGCGATCGCGGCGGCGGGTTATGCGATCGGCGGCCGTCACGTCCACATCATCTCGGTCAACGACTACCTGGCCCGGCGCGACGCCGAATGGATGGGTCCGCTGCTGGAGGCGATGGGCCTCACGGTCGGCTGGATCACCGGCGACTCCACCGCCGACGAGCGGCGCGCGGCCTACCAGTGCGACGTCACCTATGCGTCGGTCAACGAGATCGGTTTCGACGTGCTGCGCGACCAGCTGGTCACCGACGTCGAGGACCTGGTGTCGCCGAACCCTGATGTGGCGCTCATCGACGAGGCCGACTCGGTACTCGTCGACGAGGCGCTGGTGCCGCTGGTGCTCGCCGGCACCACCCACCGGGAGCAGCCGCGGCTGGAGATCGTCGAACTGGTCGGCAGGCTGGTATCCGGCACGGACTACGACACCGACGCCGACCGCCGCAACATCCACCTGACCGAAAAGGGCGCCCAGAAGGTGGAGAACTCGCTCGGCGGTATCGATCTGTACTCGGAGGAGCATGTCGTCTCAACGCTGACCGAGATCAACGTCGCACTGCACGCCCACGTGCTGCTGCAACGCGACGTGCACTACATCGTCCGGGACGGCGCCGTGCACCTGATCAACTCGTCGCGCGGTCGCATCGCGGCGCTGCAGCGCTGGCCCGACGGCCTGCAGGCCGCCGTCGAGGCCAAGGAAGGTATCGAGACCACCGAAACCGGTGAGGTGCTGGACACCATCACCGTCCAGGCGCTGATCAACCGGTACCCGACGGTGTGCGGCATGACCGGTACCGCGCTGGCCGCGGGCGAGCAGCTGCGGCAGTTCTACAAACTCGGCGTCTCACCGATCGGCCCGAACACGCCGAATATCCGCGAGGACGAGGCCGACCGCGTCTACATCACCCTTGCCGCGAAGAACGACGCCATCGTCGAGCACATCACGGAGGCGCACGGCACCGGCCAACCGGTACTGGTCGGCACCCACGATGTCGCGGAATCCGAAGAGCTGCACGACCGGCTGGTACGGGCCGGTGTGCCTGCCGTGGTGCTCAACGCCAAGAACGACGAGGAGGAGGCCCGCGTCATCGCCGAGGCCGGCTCACTTGGATCGGTCACGGTGTCCACCCAGATGGCCGGCCGCGGCACCGACATCCGGCTCGGCGGGTCCGCGGAGAAGGACCACGACAAAATCGTGGAACTGGGCGGGCTGCATGTGGTCGGGACCGGCCGGCACCGCACCGAGCGACTGGACAACCAGCTGCGCGGCCGCGCGGGACGTCAGGGCGATCCTGGCTCGTCGGTGTTCTTCTCCAGCTGGGAGGACGACGTCGTGGTCGCCTACCTCGACCCCGGCAAGCTGCCGACCGAGAGCGACGACGACGGCAAGATCATCAGCCCGAAGGCGGCCACCCTGCTCGACCACGCGCAACGCGTCGCCGAGGGAGCCCTGCTCGATGTACACGCCAACACATGGCGCTACAACCAGCTGGTCGCCCAGCAACGCACGATCATCGTCGAGCGTCGCGGCACCCTGCTGCGCACGGCGACGGCCCGTGACGAGCTGAGGGAACGCTCGCCCGAACGGTACGAAGAGCTGGCCGAAGAGATCGACGACGAGCGGCTGGAGAAGATCTGCCGGCTGATCATGCTCTACCACCTGGATCGCGGCTGGGCCGATCACCAGGCCTACGTCGCCGACATCCGCGAGAGCATTCACCTGCGTGCCCTGGGGCGGCAGAATCCGCTCGACGAGTTCCACCGGATGGCCGTCGATGCGTTCGCCTCGCTGGCCGCCGACGCGATCGAGGCCGCCCAGCAGACCTTCGAGACGGCGAACGTACTGGAAGACGAACCCGGCCTTGACCTCTCGAAGCTGGCACGGCCGACATCGACCTGGACGTACATGATTCACGACAACCTGCTCGCCGAGGACTCCATGTCGGCGCTGAGCCTGCCCGGGGTGTTCCGCTAGGTTTACGCCATGACGGAGCCGCGCCGGCGGCGACAGGCAGCCGGGGAGCCGCGCCGGCGGCGACAAACAGCCGGGGAGCCGCAGCGCCGGCGACATCCAGCTCCGGAGCAGACGGATGTGCCCGATCGGGTACTGACCATTCCGAACGCACTGAGCGTGCTGCGGCTCGCCCTGATCCCGGTGTTCCTGTATCTGCTGCTGGTCGTGCACGCCAACGGTTGGGCCGTGGCGATCCTGATGTTCAGCGGCTTCTCCGATTGGGCGGACGGGAAGATCGCCCGGCTGGTGGACAACCAGTCTTCGCGGCTGGGGGCGCTGCTGGATCCGGCGGTGGACCGGATGTACATGGTCACCGTCCCGATCGCGCTCGCGGTGAACGGAATCGTTCCGGGGTGGATCGTCATCACCCTGATCGGCCGCGACGCGGTGCTGGCCGCCACGCTGCCCGTGCTGCGCAGTCGTGGGCTCTCCGCCCTCCCGGTCACCTACATCGGTAAGGGCGCGACATTCGCGCTGATGTCGGCGTTTCCGCTGATCCTGCTGGGCCAGTGGGATGCGTTGTGGAGCCGCGTCATTCTGGCCTGCGGGTGGGCGTTTCTGATCTGGGGGATGGCGCTGTATCTGTGGTCCGCGGTGCTGTACCTCATCCAGGTGGTGATGGTGGTGCGCCAGATGCCGAGGGCAGGCCATGGTTGAGCCCGCCGGGCCGGCGCCATCCGACATCCGCCGCGCGCTCGGCGGGTTCGATCCGGATGCGGGCCTCAATGCGCACGAGGCCGACATGCCTCAGCGCCTTCCGGTGCCGTCGTTGCTGCGTTCGCTGCTGTCGGACCATCTCGACCCCGGCTACGCCGCCGCGGCGGCCGAAAACCGCAGCCGGGGCCGGGCGCGGGAGTGGACCTGGCAGGTGCTGGCCGCAGTCTTGTGCGCCGGGGTCTTCGCCGCCGCGGTAGCCCAGGCCCAATCCGTGGCGCCCGGCGTCCGGGAGGCACAGCAGGTACTGGCCGGCAGCGTGCGCTCGGCGGAAGACACCACCAACTCGACCACCGGCCAACGCAACGCGCTGGCCGCCCAGGTGGACGCGGAGCAACGCAGCCGGCTCGCCGGGGACGAGCAGGGCCAGCAGTTGTTGCGCAGCCTCGACGAGGCGGGTTTCGCCGCGGCGGTCACAGCCGTGATCGGGCCCGGGCTGACGGTGACCATCACCGACCCCGGCGTCTCCAAGGACCTCAGCGATGTGTCCAAGCAGCGCGTCGCGGGCAGTCAGCAGGTCATTCTGGACCGCGATCTGCAGCTCGTCGTTAACTCGTTGTGGGTCAGCGGCGCCGAGGCGATCTCGGTCGGCGGCGTCCGGATCGGCCCGAACGTCACGATCCGGCAAGCGGGGGGCGGAATTCTGGTCGACAATCAACCGATAGCCAGCCCGTACACCATCCTCGCGGTCGGGCCGCCGCACGCGATGCAGGACGTGCTCGACCGCAGTCCCGGTCTGCAGCGGCTGCGGCTGTTGGAGACGTCGTACGGCGTCGGTGTCAGTGTCAGTGCAGGCGAGCGCCTGACCCTGCCGGCCGGGGCGGCGCGTGATGTCAAGTTCGCCAAGCAGTTTGGGTCATGATGTTGAGCGCGACGGGGGGACTTGAATGATCGGCATCGCCGCGCTGGTCGTCGGCATCGTGCTGGGTCTGATCTTTCACCCAAGCGTGCCGGAGGTTATCCAGCCGTATCTGCCGATCGCCGTGGTGGCGGCGCTCGACGCGGTGTTCGGCGGGCTGCGGGCGTACCTGGAACGGATCTTCGACTCGAAGGTCTTCGTGGTGTCCTTCGTCTTCAACGTCCTCGTGGCGGCGCTGATCGTCTATGTCGGTGACCAACTCGGTGTCGGCACCCAGTTGTCGACGGCGATCATCGTGGTGCTCGGTATCCGCATCTTCGGCAACGCCGCCGCCCTGCGGCGCAGGCTCTTTGGCGCCTGATCATGACCGAGGAATCCAGCGGGGAGACCGAGAAGCCGGCCGCGGATCAGCACGGCCGCCACGAGTTGCCGCCGGACGAGCCTGCCCCACAGATCGGCGCGCTGCGGGCGGGCCGGTTGTCGGGAATGGTGCGACGGGGCCGGTCGCAGATGGCGTTCGGGGCGCTCGCTGTGCTGCTGGTCGTGCTGCTCGGGGTCGCGATCGTCACGCAGGTCCGCCAGAACGAGTCGGGGGATTCGCTGGAGACCGCGCGGCCGGCGGATCTGCTGGTGCTGCTGGACTCCCTGCAGCAGCGGGAGGCCGCACTGAACACCGAGGTCGCCGACCTGCAGCGGACGCTGGCGTCGCTGCAGGCGTCGGGCAGCAGCGATCAGGCCGCGATCGAGAACGCGAGGGCCCGGCTGGCCACCCTGTCCATCCTCATCGGGACGGTCGCCGCGACCGGCCCCGGTGTCACGCTGAATATTGACGACACCGCGCCTGGGGTGTCCGCGGAGACGATGCTCGACGTGATCAACGAACTGCGGGCCGCCGGGGCGGAGGCCATCGAAATCCGGGCCGGCAGCCAGTCCGGCCCGATGGCGGTGCGGGTCGGCGTCGACACCTGGGTGGTCGGGGCACCCGGCGCGCTGGCCGTCGACGGGCAGACGCTCAACCCGCCGTATTCGGTTCTTGCGATTGGTGATCCGGCGACGCTGGCCGCGGCCATGAACATCCCCGGCGGGGCGACGGACAGCGTCGAGCGGGTGGGCGGCACTATGGTGGTGCAGCAAGCTGACCGCGTCGACGTGACCGCCTTGCGGCAACCGAAACCCCGTCAATACGCTCAGCCCGTCAAGTGAGCATCAGCGAAACCACCGCAACGAGGAGCGCCGTGAGCGAAATCCCGCCCGACCTGCACTACACCGAGGAGCACGAGTGGGTCCGCCGCACGGGGGACGACACGGTCCGGGTCGGCATCACCGACTTCGCGCAGTCGTCACTCGGCGACGTGGTCTTCGTGCAGCTGCCGGACGTCGGCGCCGAGGTCACCGTGGGCGATTCCTTCGGCGAGGTGGAGTCGACCAAGTCGGTGTCGGACCTCTACGCACCGATCACGGCGAAAGTGGGTGCTGTGAACGGCGATTTGGAGGCCAGCCCGCAGCTGGTCAACTCCGATCCGTACGGCGAAGGCTGGTTGGTGGATCTGCAGGTCGACAGCGACGTCCTCGACGACG
>JAOPWF010000019.1 GCA_025965815.1 Mycobacterium sp. | reverse complement strand
CGCGGCCGTGCGGACGGACGACGCCGGCACCACTGTCCAGTTCTGGCCGTTATCGTCCGAAAATGCGATGGCCGAGTAGTTCGTGGTCCACCGCCCCGGCGTATCCCAGGACCTGACCGCCATGAAGTTGACGTACTGCCTCGTTGCGCCGTTCACGCCGGCGCCCGGGACCGAGATGCCGGCGGTCGGGATCATCGTCACTTCCGGTCCGATGCCGTAGTGGTAATTGCCGATGATTTCTCTCGAGAAGTTCGGGTAAGTCATCGGTGAGCCGCTGTAAGCGCCCGGATCATGAATTATGCCATTTGGCACATACAACCCGTCGGACAGAACGGGGTCCGCGCTGCGGAACAGGGTGTTCATCCTCCAAGTCCCCGTCATTCCGGCACCGCTGAACGTATCGCCGAACGCAATGAGGACCTGGCGCTGCTCGACGATAGTGGTGGCCGGGTTGTCTCCCGTGATCCCGTTGTCCCACATGACCCCGACGTCGGTACCCGCGATGCCGAAACGGTTTACGGTGTCGTTCAAGCTATTAGCGCCGGTCACCCAGCCGATTCGCGTGGTCACCGGAGTCGTGACGGCCGCCGTCGCGAGCGGTGCGGCCTTGAGCGCCGCAGTAGCCACCGGCGTGGTGCTCGTAGTCCTACCCACGGTCGAGACCGACCGCTCGAACTCACGTCGCGACCCCAACGCCAACAACGCCAACGACCACGGCAATTCGGCAGGGGCGAGCGGCGTGGTGGCAGCCAGTGCGCTGAGCCCGAAGGCGGCCAGCAGACCGGAGACCAGCCTCGGCACGGTCACGGGCGCCGCAGTGTCGGCGGCAGAAGCGGTCATCTCGACGGGCGCTGCAGCATGCATCTTCATGACCGGAGCCTGCAGAGCAGAGCCTTTGAAGACCACGGTCTCGGCGGCCCGCTGTGCAACCGTGTCGACTGCCCCTTTGGCGGCGAGAATCGTTCCGGCGACGACCTTTTCGGCGACAACCTCAGCGGCCCGCACAGGGCTCGTCAGCGCAGGCGTACTGGTGACCGATGCCTGAGCCGACTTCGCCTCGAGCCCACTCGACGACTTCGGCTCGCGGGCATTCGTGCGCGCTTCGGCAGCTAGGGTCGGTGTTGGCCACGGCGCCGGCGGGACCACGGCTTGCGGTCCTTCGGAGCCGACGACCTCCATCTGCTCTTCCTCGTCGGGCTCTTCGGATGTGGTCTTGGAACCGTCCTTGGACGTCTGGTGGCTGAGTTGACTACCACCGGTGCCAACCGTCACACCGGTGGGGGTCGCAGAGCGTTTCGACGTGGTGCCGTACGGTGAGCCGGAGATGGCAGTCGCCAACCGGTTTTTCAAGCGGTTGCGGAGGATTGCCCCTATGTCCAACTGGCTTGTGCTCTGCGTCGATGTCGACGGCTGCGTTGAACTAGTGGTCCCCGCGGAAGGGTCAGCCGCCGGAGAGCTGGTTACTGACGATCCCGATTGCGAATCCGAAGCCGACGTGTCGGCCGACGCCACTCCGTGCCCGGTAGCCACGGCGGCGCCGACCCCCAAGGCGACCGCCAACCCCCCTACACGTCCTATATATGCTCCTGCACCCATTGTTCCCTCTCATAGGAAAGCCCCCGTGTTTGACATGGACTCTCCT
Source organism: Mycobacterium sp. (assembly GCA_025965815.1). Taxonomy (GTDB): domain Bacteria; phylum Actinomycetota; class Actinomycetes; order Mycobacteriales; family Mycobacteriaceae; genus Mycobacterium. The sequence continues at coordinate 7,239 of JAOPWF010000019.1, read as the reverse complement.
ATCGGACCCCGAGCCGGTTCGAAGAGGTAGCGACATAGTCGCACTTTCAGCGGATTTTGGCCGTCGTTTTCAAAGGCAACTAGCAAAAGATCGTGAATTGGTGATGGAGGACGGCCCGCTGCCGAACGCGCCGATAGACCGACGGGCTCCTGCGGACGATGGCCCTCCTACATGGACTTTCTCCCGCTGGCTGCGTGTTCGACCCCACGATTGACTCCGCGCGTCAGGCTGGAACGACGCCCACATGTTCATGGGGGTCTGCCCTAGCGACCAAACGGATTCGATCGACGTCGGGTCTTGCGGTTCAACCAAAAGCCATTGATTGGCAAGTTCTTTAGACGCCCGGTTGTCGCATCGAGAACGCGCGAAGGCTCAACTCTGACCCGGCAGCAAAACGTCGACTCGCATTCATAATCGGATGGTCGTGGTTTGACCGGCCGATTTCAGGGCTTACTTGGGGCGAGGGTCTAAGCGTCAGGCCGGATGGTGGGCGTTAGCTTGGCGAGCGCCTCCTTCAGGCATCCGCCGCGAGCTTGCCGTCCTCGCCGATCCGCATCCGTTCTCAGTTGGGCGCCACCTCGCTGGTCGACCGTCACCAGGATCCCAAACAATTTGTCTATACGGTCGCAACGTTCAGCCTCGCGAAGCAGCGCGCGACGCCCCACCGTTGACGAAATGCCGCCTGGCGTCCGGCCCTTCTACGCGCAAGGTGGACGCGGCAAAGACTCTGCCTATCGTCGTCGACGGAAGCCCCCGTTGGCGCCACCGCGGGCTGCCGCAGCCTTCATCAGCGCACGCGATTGCCTATTCTCGAGGAATGACCTCTGTTGCGGGGAGATGGGTCGCCGGAGCAGTCGCGGCGTCGGCCATTGTCGTCACGGTGAGCGGATGCGGCGCCTCGCCCTCCGCGGCAAGGGACGCACACCACACCAGCGCTGCGCACGTCCAGCCGTCGCCGCACAATCTCACCGATGTCGCCTTCGCCCAGAACATGATTCCGCACCACCGACAAGCCGTCGAACTGGCGGCGATGGTTCCCGCCCACAGCACCAACCAGGATCTCATTGTTGTCGCAAAGCACATCTCAATGGATCAGCAACCGGAGATCCAGATCCTGACGGAGCTGCTTGCCCAGTGGGGCGAGCCACTCACCATGGCGAGCAACAGCCCCCAGGGCGACGGCGACATGCACATGGCGGGCATAGTCGACGACACCACCATGAACCAGCTCCCGTTGCTGAACGGTGCATCTTTCGACGAGCTCTGGATGCGGTCGATGATCGCCCACCACGAGGGGGCGATCGCCATGGCGCAAACAGAGATCGCGCGCGGTCGAGATCCGGACGCGGTCAAACTAGCCAGCACCATCATTCCGGTCCAGCAGTGGGAGATCTCCCGAATGAACCACATGCTCAGTGCCGCCGTGTAGTACACCTGACGGCTTGCCTACGGCACGGTGCCGTCATCGATCTCGAGCATGCGTAATCTGTATCGCGCCGCGGAGACTACCCGCACTGACTACTGGGCCCTCGGCCCAGGTGCTCCAGCAGTTCAACCGTCGTATCGCAAAGTGGGTTGACAAGCGGCCCAAGCCCGCTCGACACGCGGAAGGTGACAGCGTCCTTACTTGAGCGACGTCAAGAATGTGGTGAGGGTCTGCGTCTCGGTCGCAGGGTCGGGGTTGCTGGCACGCAACGACTTGAGGACGCCGTCGATCTGACCGTCGAGCACGGTCCAGCCGGTGTCGTCCAGCGGCTGCAGCGTCGGCTGGTCTTCGTCCCAGGCGGTTTCGAGATCCTTGATCCGGGCGGTCGCGCCGGCCTGGTCGCCGGCCTGCACCTTGGCGAGCGTGTCCTGGGCGATGGTGCGGAACTTCGCTGTCTCCGCCGGCGGGAAATGCCCGGTCGCCGACTGCCCTGGGGCGAGTGTCGCGGTGACGGACGAGCCCGATTCCGCTTCACTGGCCGCCGCAGTTGGGTGCGGTTGTCCGCCAGCCCATACGAGCAGGGCGCCAGTGGCGACAGCAACGACGGCGTAGTACCCGAGCATGAGCCGCTCGCGAGCGGGGCGCGTGGGTACGGGCTCGTCTGCCTTTTCGTGGTCTTCGATCACGTCGGCGCGCGTGCGCGTCAGGTACAGCACCGTGGCGAGGATCGCGGTGAGGAAGATCACGCTGGTGAGGGCAGTACCCAAACCGAGGCCTTGCTGGTCCTTCGGGAAACCCAACCAGTCGCCGAGGTTCGCACCCAGCGGGCGGGTCAGAATGTAAGCGAGCCAGAAGGACAGCACGGGGTTCGCGCCCAGCCGCCAACCGATCACGATCGCGACAATCAGCCCGGCCGGCAGGAGCACCGAGGTACCAGGTCCCCAGCCGGTGAGTTCCAGTATCCAGTCACCAGCCGCTGTACCCAGGGCGAAGGTGACCAGAACTGCCAGCCAATAGAACAACTCTCTCGGCGTTGTGACGATGCTGTGGATCGACAGTGTGCGCTCGCGAGCCCACCAGACGCCGAAGACCACGGCCAGAACCGCCGCGAAGACGGTCGTGCTCACTGCGAGAGGAACGTGCAGATCATCCGTGAGGATGTCGGTGTAGAGCGTGCCGGTGACGCTGACCACGACGACCGTCAGCCAGTAGACGAACGGAACGTAGCGGTCGAGGCGCAGCTGCCACCCCAGAACCGCGGCGAGTACGACCGTGAAGATGAGGGCGGTCGTGTTCAGACCGAAACCCAACGTCATGTTGATCCAGTCGGCGAAGCTCTCACCCACGGTCGTGCACAGGATCTTGATGACCCAGAACCACACCGTGATCTCGGGTACCTTATTCAGCATCGCGCTCCGGGTGTCGACGGCCTCGGATCTCGTTGTTTCAGTCACAAAGCCCGAAGGTAGAGACACGTCGCTGAGGCCCCGCTGAGAGTTGCGTTACGGCGACATTACGAGAGCGGCATGAAGGTCCGATCCGATTCAGGCCGGGACCCTCGTCGCCGGAATTGTTTTTGTCGGGCATCAAGGCCGAGCGCCGACGTTGACTTTGCGATGTGGGCTTTGACCTGGGACGTCGCCGCCGCCAGAACCCGATGTTTGTCATTTCACGGGACGGGGGTACTCAGTGGACACATGTTCACCGAAAGCCGGTGTTCTGCACCGAGGCAATGGAGCCGATCTATGGAATTGAAGATGCGGAGCCTGACGCGATGGAGTGCCGCTCCCGCTGAGGACGTCGAGACGGCAATATCCCCGAAGGTCAATGTGTTGCGCGGATTGGTGGCTCGGGCGACGACACCGCTGTTGCCTGACGACTATCTCAAGTTGCTCAATCCGTTGTGGTCCGCGCGGGAACTGCGTGGGGTGGTGGTCGATGTCTGCAAAGAAACCGAAGACTCGGCGACGGTGACGATCAAGCCGGGATGGGGTTTTTCCGGAGACTACCGGCCCGGCCAGTATTTGGGGATCGGGCTTCGGGTCGATGGCCGCTGGCACTGGCGGTCCTACTCGCTCACCTCGATCCCGCGGCGGGACAGAAAACTGATCTCGATCACCGTGAAGGCAACTCCCGAGGGTTTTCTCTCTTCCCATCTGGTGAACGGCGTCGATGCCGGCACGGTGGTTCGGCTGGCAGCCCCGAAGGGCGATTTCGCGCTTCCTGATCCGGCGCCCGCCAAATTGTTGTTCGTGACAGCGGGCAGCGGCATCACCCCCGTCATCGCGATGCTGCGTTCGCTCAAGCAGCGTGGCGAGAGTCCCGACATCGTGCACATCCATTCGGCACCCGTCGTCGATGAGGTGATATTTCACGACGAATTGCGTGCGTTGGAGCGCGCTGAGCCCTGCTATCGGTTGCACCTGCAGCTGACCTCGAACATGGGCAAAGTCGACTTCGACGAGCTTGACGGTGTCGTTCCCGATTGGAAGGGCCGCTCAACGTGGGCGTGCGGGCCGCCCGCCATGCTCGACACGGTCGAAAAGGTATGGGCCCGCGCCAATTTACGGGACAGCCTGCACACGGAGCGGTTCACCATCGCGCGGACCGACAGGGGCGGCGAAGGCGGTACCGTCACCTTCGCCATCTCAGATAAGTCCATCGAACTCGACGGCGCCACGTCGCTGTTGGAAGGTGGCGAGAAGCTCGGTATCCGGATGCCGTTCGGATGCCGGATGGGCATCTGTCAATCCTGCGTCCTGCCGCTCGAATCGGGCTATGTACGCGATTTCCGGTCCGGAACGGAGCACGGCGCCGGCGACCGTATCCAGACGTGCATCTCCGCCGCATCCGGCGACTGCACCATCAACATCTAGGAGAGCCGCATGGCTATCACTGACATCAAACAGTACGCACACCTCACCGAGGCCGACGTGGAGGAGTTGGCACGCGAACTGGACACGATCAGAACCGACATCGAAGAGTCCAGGGGAGAGCGGGACGCGCGCTACGTGCGCAGAACCATCCAGCTGCAGCGCGGACTCGCAGCCGGCGGTCGGCTTGCCCTGATGGCGAGCAGGAACAAACTCGCCTGGTGCGCCGGGACTGCGATGCTCGCCGTCGCCAAGATCGTCGAGAACATGGAACTCGGCCATAACATCACCCACGGCCAGTGGGATTGGATGAATGACCCGGAGATCCATTCGACCGAATGGGAGTGGGACACCACCTCTCCGAGCGTGCATTGGAAGAAGTCGCATAACTACGTGCACCACAAATACACCAACATCGTCGGGATGGACGACGACGTCGGCTACGGACTGCTCCGCGTCACCCGAGACCAACGCTGGGACAAATGGAATGTCGGCAACCCGATCTACAACCTGCTGCTGGGAACACTTTTCGAGTGGGGAGTTGCGTTGCACGGGGTGGAAATGGCGAAGGTCCGCAAAGGCGAGAAAACCAAGGACGAGGTCCGCAGGGACTTGCGGGTGATCGGCAAGAAAGTCGCCAAGCAGGTCGGCAAGGACTACATCGTCTTCCCCGCCCTTGCCGGTCCCGGGTGGAAGCGCACACTCGCCGCGAATGCCACGGCGAACCTTATCCGCAACTACTGGTCGTACATGGTGATCTTCTGCGGGCACTTTCCCGACGGGGCGGAGAAATTCACCCGTGAGGAATACGCAGCGGAGACGCACCCGGAGTGGTACTTGCGGCAGATGCTCGGGTCGGCCAACTTCAAGGCTGGGCCCCTGATGGCCTTCATGAGCGGAAATCTGTGCTACCAGATCGAGCACCACTTGTTCCCCGACCTGCCCAGCAACCGCTACGCCGAAATATCCGAGCGCATCACGGCGCTCTGCGACAAGTACGACCTGCCGTACACGACCGGGTCCCTGGGGCACCAGTACATGCAGACGTTTTGGACCATCCTGAAGCTCTCGCTCCCGAACAAGTTGCTCGAAGCGAGCACTGATGACGCACCTGAAACCCACTCGGAGCTGAAGTTCCGAATCCGTGCCGGCGTGCGGGACAGCTTTGGCATCGATCCCGACACCGGCGGACGTCGCGGACTGCGGACAGCGTTGCGCGAGCTGCGAACTGGGGACGTCGCGACAGCGTCAGCAACCGCGACATAGGGCTGGGGGTCCAATCTTCGTGAGCTCTGGTGCCCGGTGTATCGCTCGTCGCTCGCTGATGTCGATCGCATGTTTGACAGAACCGATCTGTATGGTGTTGCTCCCGGCGGAGTGCGCTTTTGTGACCATGGTTGATCTGCCGCAGCAGGGGAAATAGTCGTCCGATGAGGAGCAGCTGGTGACGCTCAACACCATCGCACTCGAGCTGGTACCGCCGAACGTGGAGGGCGGTCCGGAACGAGCACTGGAAGATGCGCGCAAAGTGCTGCAGTTCTCAGCGCAATCCGGTCTCGACGGACAGATCGGGCACGTGATGATCCCCGGGATGATCGCGGAAGACGACGACCGGCCTATCGAGATGAAGCCGAAGCTCGACGTTCTGGATTTCTGGTCGATCATCAAACCGGAGCTGCCCGGGATGAACGGACTGTGCACCCAGGTCACCGCTTTCATGGATGAGCCGACGTTGCGCCACCGGCTGTCCGATCTGGGTGCTGCCGGGTTCGAGGGTGTCGTTTTCGTCGGCGTACCGCGCACCATGAACGACGGTGAGGGCTCCGGCGTGGCGCCGACGGACGCGCTGTCGATCTATGACCAGGTGGTGGATAACCGCGGTGTGATCCTGATCCCCACCCGGGACGGCGAACAGGGCAGGTTCAATTTCAAGTGCAATCAGGGTGCGACCTACGGCATGACCCAGCTGCTGTACTCCGACGCCATCGTGGGTTTCCTGACCGAATTCGCCAAGATCACCGATTATCGGCCCGAAATCCTGCTGTCCTTCGGCTTCGTACCGAAGGTCGAGAACCGGGTGGGTCTGATCAACTGGCTCGTCCAGGACCCGGGAAACGCCGCCGTCGCTGACGAGCAGGCGTTCGTCAAGACGTTGGCTGACACCGAGCCCGCACAGAGGCGCCAGCTCATGGTCGACCTGTACAAGCGGGTGATCGATGGTGTCGGTGACCTCGGTTATCCGCTGAGCATCCATTTCGAGGCGACGTATGGGGTTTCCGGGGCGGCTTTCGACACCTTCGCGGAGATGCTCGCCTACTGGTCGCCGGCAAGCCCTAGACACTCACAGCGAACCCTCTGAGGGGCGGGCTAAATAGCCGGCACTATCGTACTCAGCCCCGCCGGCCGCTCAGTAGTTGTTGCAGGTGTTGGCGACCTTCAGGATAGCTCCAATGTACTGCTGCCCCAATGGCGAAGCCTGCACCTGCTGGGCAATCTGCCAGCGCTGATCCACCGGCGAGGCGAGGAATCTGCCGAGCATGGACTGCGCCATCGGTTGCGCGCGGAACTGGTTACCAAGATTGCCCGGTTGCGCGTCCAGCGCCAACATCACCTGGTCATAGCTGCACGTTGTGTTGACGACCGGGCCCAGGTCGGGTTGTGCGGACGCGACCCCGACCCCAGTGGTCAACGACAACGCCAGACCGCCCAACGCGACAACCAGTTTCGACGACGACAGCTTTACCATTTTCGTACACCTTCCAACCCACACATAGCCCGCTGAGCGGCGGCGACATCCCCCAGCAAGGTGCCAGCTTTGGTCGACGCTAGCAGCCCTCAACAGCACTCTAGTCCGCTTTCGACACGTTTGAATGCGCGACTTCCCTCGCCGAGCAGGCACCTCGACCCGATGACCGCATGAGCACGCCCGCATCAGTCCTC
>JAOPWF010000005.1 GCA_025965815.1 Mycobacterium sp. | reverse complement strand
CTGGTCGGTGCGGGTGGCCGAAGGAACGGTGTTCGGCCAGTGGCAGACGGTCGTCGGGGAGCAGATCGCGGCCCACGCCGCACCGACCTCGTTGCGCGACGGCGTGCTGAGCGTCTCGGCGGAATCGACGGCGTGGGCGACCCAGCTGCGGATGGTTCAGGCGCAACTACTGGCCAAGATCGCCGCCGCGATCGGAGACGGTGTGGTGAACTCCCTGAAGATCCACGGTCCGGTGAGTCCGTCATGGCGCAAGGGCCGTCTGCACATCGCCGGCCGAGGGCCTCGCGACACCTACGGATAGGCGGTCGGCACCGGTTGTCTGAGAGCCGCCAGAATGTCGTGAGCCGAGTTCTGTGGCGTCTAGACGCCCCGATCATCGAGAAATTCCGCGCACGGCTCAGTTAGGTACGCAGAAACGCCGCCTCAGAATCGGCCTAGACGCCGTCTGCCGGTAGACTGGCTAGATGACCTGCCGGCGGTGACCCAACCGCCGCTGCGACCCTCCAAGGAGACCCTTCCGAACGTGGCTGCCACGAAGAAAAAAGCACAACAGGAGTACGGCGCCCAGTCCATCACCATCCTCGAGGGGTTGGAAGCTGTCCGCAAACGTCCGGGCATGTACATCGGCTCCACCGGTGAGCGTGGCCTGCACCACCTCATCTGGGAGGTCGTCGACAACGCCGTAGACGAGGCGATGGCCGGCTACGCCACCAAGGTGAATGTCCGGCTCCTCGAGGACGGCGGCGTCGAGGTCACCGACGACGGCCGCGGAATCCCGGTGGCCATGCATGACACCGGTGTGCCGACCGTCGACGTGGTGATGACCCAGCTGCACGCGGGCGGAAAGTTCGACTCCGACTCGTATGCGGTGTCCGGCGGTCTGCACGGCGTGGGTGTGTCGGTGGTCAACGCACTGTCCAGCCGCCTGGAGGTCGAGATCTCCCGCGACGGCTACGAGTGGTTCCAGTCCTACGACCACTCGGTGCCAGGCACCCTGAAGCAGGGTGAATCCACCAAGAGGACCGGATCGACGGTCCGGTTCTGGGCGGATCCGGACATCTTCGAGACCACCGAGTACAGCTTCGAAACCGTGGCGCGCCGACTGCAGGAGATGGCGTTCCTCAACAAGGGACTGACCATCACCTTCGTCGACGAGCGGGTCACACCCGAGCAGGTCGTCGACGACGTGGTGAGCGACGTCGCCGAGGCGCCGAAGAACGCGCAGGAGCAGGAAGCCGAAGCCAGGGCGCCGCACAAGGTCAAGCACCGGACGTTCCACTATCCGGGCGGGCTGGTCGACTACGTCAAGCACATCAACCGCACCAAGACCCCGATCCACGGCAGCATCGTCGACTTCTTCGGCAAAGGTCCCGGTCACGAGGTGGAGATCGCGATGCAGTGGAACGCCGGCTACTCCGAGTCGGTGCACACCTTCGCGAACACCATCAACACCCATGAGGGCGGAACCCACGAAGAGGGTTTCCGCAGTGCGCTGACCACCGTGGTGAACAAGTACGCCAAGGACAAGAAACTACTCAAGGAGAAGGACACCAACCTCACCGGCGACGACATCCGCGAAGGTCTGGCCGCCGTCATCTCCGTGAAGGTCGGTGAGCCGCAGTTCGAGGGCCAGACCAAGACCAAACTCGGTAACACCGAAGTGAAGTCGTTCGTGCAGCGGGTCTGCAACGAACAGCTGAGCCACTGGTTCGAGGCCAATCCGGCCGATGCCAAAACTGTTGTCAACAAGGCGATCTCATCCGCGCAAGCCCGGATGGCCGCCCGTAAGGCGCGCGAACTGGTGCGCCGCAAGAGCGCGACCGATATCGGTGGGTTGCCCGGCAAGCTCGCCGACTGCCGCTCGACGGACCCCCGCAAGTCCGAACTCTATGTGGTGGAGGGCGATTCGGCCGGCGGCTCGGCCAAGAGCGGTCGGGACTCGATGTTCCAGGCCATCCTGCCGCTGCGCGGCAAGATCATCAACGTCGAAAAGGCCCGCATCGACCGCGTCCTGAAGAACACCGAGGTGCAGGCGATCATCACCGCGCTCGGTACCGGTATCCACGACGAGTTCGACCTGAGTAAGCTGCGGTACCACAAGATCGTGTTGATGGCCGACGCCGACGTCGACGGGCAGCACATCTCGACGCTGCTGCTCACCCTGTTGTTCCGGTTCATGCGGCCACTGATCGAGAATGGCCACGTGTTCCTGGCGCAGCCGCCGTTGTACAAGCTCAAGTGGCAGCGCACCGAGCCGGAATTCGCCTACTCCGATCGCGAGCGGGACGCCTTGCTCGAAGCCGGGCAGCAGGCCGGCAAGAGGATCAACAAGGACGACGGAATCCAGCGCTACAAGGGTCTCGGCGAGATGGACGCGAAGGAACTGTGGGAGACCACGATGGATCCCGACGTACGGGTGCTGCGCCAGATCACCCTGGACGACGCCGCCTCAGCCGACGAACTGTTCTCGATCCTGATGGGTGAGGACGTCGAAGCCCGCCGCAGCTTCATCACCCGAAACGCCAAAGACGTGCGTTTCCTGGATGTTTAAGCATCCAGGAACTCACATACGACGCACTCAGCCACAATGAGGAACCTATGACAGACACCACGCTGCCACCCGGCGACGACAGCAGGACGACGGACCGGATGGAACCGGTCGACATCCAGCAAGAGATGCAGCGCAGCTACATCGATTACGCGATGAGCGTCATCGTGGGCCGCGCGCTGCCGGAGGTCCGCGACGGCCTCAAGCCGGTCCACCGCCGGGTGCTCTATGCGATGTACGACTCAGGTTTCCGGCCGGACCGCAGCCACGCCAAGTCGGCGCGATCGGTAGCCGAGACGATGGGCAACTATCACCCACACGGGGATGCCTCCATCTACGACACCCTGGTCCGGATGGCGCAGCCGTGGTCGCTGCGCTACCCGCTGGTCGACGGCCAGGGCAACTTCGGGTCGCCGGGCAACGACCCGCCGGCCGCCATGCGGTACACCGAGGCCCGGCTGACGCCGCTGGCGATGGAGATGCTGCGCGAAATCGACGAGGAGACAGTCGATTTCATCCCGAACTACGACGGCAGAGTGCAGGAGCCGACCGTACTGCCAAGCCGGTTCCCGAACCTGCTGGCCAATGGATCCGGCGGCATCGCGGTCGGCATGGCGACGAACATCCCGCCGCACAACCTGCGCGAGCTGGCCGAAGCGGTGTTCTGGTGCCTGGACAACTTCGAAGCGGACGAGGAAACGACGCTCGCCGCGATGACGGAGCGGGTCAAGGGTCCGGACTTCCCCACCTATGGCTTGATCGTTGGGTCGCAAGGCATTTCGGATGCGTACAACACCGGCCGCGGATCGATCCGGATGCGCGGCGTGGTGGAGATCGAGGAAGACTCGCGGGGCCGCACGGCGCTGGTCATCACTGAGCTGCCCTACCAAGTCAACCACGACAACTTCATCACCTCGATCGCCGAGCAGGTCCGCGACGGACGGCTGACCGGCATCGCGAACGTCGAGGACCAGGGCAGCGACCGGGTCGGCATGCGCATCGTCGTGGAGATCAAGCGCGACGCGGTGGCCAAGGTGGTGCTCAACAACCTCTACAAGCACACCCAGCTGCAGACCAGTTTCGGCGCCAACATGCTCTCCATCGTCGACGGCGTGCCGCGCACCCTGCGGATCGACCAGATGATCCGGCACTACGTCGTCCATCAGCTCGACGTCATCGTCCGGCGCACCACCTACCGGCTACGTAAGGCCAACGAGCGGGCCAACATCCTGCGCGGCCTGGTCAAGGCGCTCGACGCGCTCGACGAGGTCATCGCGCTGATCCGGGCGTCGGAAACCGTCGACGTCGCCCGTACCGGTTTGATCGAGCTGCTCGACATCGACGAGATCCAGGCGCAGGCCATTCTCGATATGCAAC
>JAOPWF010000002.1 GCA_025965815.1 Mycobacterium sp. | reverse complement strand
CATGAAGACATCGACGCGGCGGGGTCCTTAGTCTCGCGGGCTTCGTGAGGAGACGATCACGGCCGGGGAGAAGCTGGTCTGTCGGTTCATGGAGTTCGTCAACGACTACCCGTGGCAGTGGACCCCGACGCATATCGACGAGTGGTCGCTCTGGCTGACCAGCGAGAAGCATCTGGCGCCGTCGACGATCCGCGGCTACCAGTGTGGTTTGCGGCTGTTCAGTGAGTTCCTGATCGACGGCCGCTACGGGTGGGCGGTGGCGTGCGAGGAAGCGTTCGGCACCCACCCGGTGGCGATCTGCCACGAGTGGAACACGATCGCCCATTTGAACGACTACGAGGGTCGGCCGGAGGCCAGGCCGTTCACGCGGGAGGAGATGCAGCGGTTCCTGGACTACGCCGACGAGCAGGTCGAGCGCGCGCTGCGGGCGAAACGCAAAGGGGCCCTTGCCGCGTACCGTGATGCGACGATCTTCAAGGTGATCTACGAGTGGGGGTGCTTCTCCGGGGCTCAGCCTTGCGTGGCAGCGTGATTCCCTGAGTTTGTGCAGCTCAGAAGCTGATGCCGGGATGCTATCTGCTGCAACAGGTGTGGTGCAAGCGCGGGGTGGTCCTGTCGGTTCTCAGCTCAGCGCCAGAGGAGAGGGAAAGTGTCGGCTACGCGACTTCGAAATGCGCTGATCAATGATATTCGGATCCGCAGGCATGACGTGGCACGCGGGCCGGGTCGCCGCGCACCGCGGCGACCCGGGGCGGCGCCGCTTACAAGGTGACGACGCCGATCTGCCTGAGCTGGCCGAGGAAGTCCCAGTTGAACCAACCTTCTTGGATCTTCCCATTGCGCAGCCGGTGGATTGTCATGCCGGTTATCTTGACTTCTTTGCCGGTGGGTGCGGCACCCATGAACTCGCCGCTGTGGGTCCCCTGCCAGGTCCACCGGGTCGCCACCCGGTCGCCTTCGGCGAGCTGATCCTCCACTGTGAACCGGAAGTCAGGGAACGCCTGCCGGTACATGTTGATCTCTTCGCGGGCGCCGTCGACGCCCCGGACGTCCTGCTCGTTGGTCGGGTCGTGGTCGTGGTAGTCCTCCGTCAGCACGTCGGCGAGCGCGTCGAGGTCGCCGCGGCTGGCCACCTCGAACCACCGCCGGGCGGTGGCCTTGTTGAGCTGCTCGTCGCGTATCACGTCGAGGTCGGTGAAGGTCGGCGGCGCATCGCACAGCGCGACGATCTCCTCGAAGATCTGGTTCGTGTCGGGCAGGTTGGAGTTGCGCATCGCCTCCTCGTACGAGGGAAACTCGACGACTTCTACGACGTGGTGGGTGTTGCGGTCCTTGGCCACGATCGAGTGCGTGGCCGTCCGCTTGCCATGGGTCTGCTCCACCCATCGATCCATTAGCCGGTTGAAGTCGTCAACCTTGTCGGTCTTGTAGTCGATGATCTGGACGAATGTCATGCCATGCCTCCTTACGGAAATCAACTTGCCTAAACAGTCCTGGAACCCGGGGCGCGGCCTATTAATCATGTTAGGACCGGATAAGTCCGACATCAATAACCCTCGCGCGCATCTTGACATGAGCCCCAAGTTCCGTTCCGGGACGCCTCGCAGGCGTGAAAATGGTGTCGGGTCGCCTGCCGACGCCGACGTTTCCTTGGGTGCTGCAGCCCGGACATGAGCCTGGCGCCGGGGCCCCGACCTGGAAGGGTCACGCACTGTTGCTTCGAGCACGCCGGTCAGACTTTCGGTTCCCTTGACCGAGGCCCCCAGGCGACCCGCCCCGTATGAATATGGATATGTCTGGAGGACAAGCGAATTGAGATCGAAACCGAAAAGGAGCCAAGAATCGGGGCACGAAGAGATTCCCGACGCCGAACACGAACTGGTGATGGAGCGGGTGTGCGCAATCGACGTGGCCAAGGCATCTTCCAAGGTATGTGTGCGCACCCCACGGGAGCCGGCGGGTCAGCACGGTGTGGGACGTGGAGGCCACCACCGGCGCCGTCAGCGACCTGGCCGATAAGTTGATGCAGCTGGGGGTCGAGAAGGTGACCGTCGAATCGACGTCGGATTACTGATCTGGTACTACCTGCTCGAAGCCGCCGGGCTCGACGTGCAGCTGGTCAACGCCCGAGACGTGAAGAACGTGCCAGGACGCCCCAAAACCGACCTGGACGCGATGTGGCTGGCCAAGTTGACCGAGAAGGGGCTGCTGCGGCCATCGTTTGTGCCCCCGGCGCCGATTCGGCAGCTGCGCGATTACACCCGGCTGCGCGTCGATTTGACCCGGGAACGTTCCCGGTACTGGCAGCGGCTGGAGAAGCTGCTCGAAGACGCGCTGATCAAGCTGTCGTCGGTGGCGTCCACGCTGGACACGCTTTCGGCGCGGGACATGATCGAGGCGCTCATCGCCGGAGAGCGTGATCCGCGACGGCTCGCCGACCTGGCGCGGGGCCGGATGAAAACCAAACGCTCAGCACTGATCGCCGCGCTCGACGGCCGCTTCGATGACCACCACGCCGAACTGGCCCGGATGCTGCTCGACCAGATCGACACATTGACCGCGCAGATCGGCGCCCTCACCACTCGCATCGACACCCTGCTGGCGGCCGCCGAACCCGGCGACGGAGACGGTGACGCGAGCGCACCCGGCGCGACCACGGCGGCTCCGGCCGAACTGAGCGCGGTCGAACGCCTCGGCGAAATCCCCGGCATCAGCCGCAATGGGGCACAGATCATTCTCGCCGAGATCGGGCATTGACACACGAAACGCTTGACGAACTGCCCCACAGCCCGCCTCTCGCTCACCTGCGCCAAGTCCTCATCGGCGTCGGTGCCCTCCCACGACGTGATGAACATATGGTCCATATCGAGCGTTTCATCGACCAGACCCTGGGCGCGCAAACGAACCCTGAGCAGCAGAAGGTGCTGCACCGCTACACAGTCTGGCACCTGATCCGTCGGCTGCGGCAACGAAACAACGGCCACGCCACCACCATCCAGCAGTTCGACTCGGTGCGCCAACGCACCTACGCGGCCGTCGCCTTCCTGGACTGGCTAACCGAACACCAGCTCACGCTCGGCAGCTGTCAGCAGAGCGACCTCGATCGATGGCTCACCGACGACACCACAACACATCGTGGGCCGGCGGGGCACTTCATCCGATGGGCCCACAAGAACAAGCTGACCAGCGTCCGCATCGGCGCCCACCGCTGGATGGGCCCCACCCGACCCCTCGATGACGAGCACCGCTGGAATATCGCGCGCCGCCTGCTGCACGACAGCACGCTCAAGCCCGATGACCGGCTGGCCGGCCTACTCGTTCTCCTTTACGCCCAGACACCGGCAGCGATCTGCCGGCTCACCATCGTCGACGTCGAAACCGACGTTGATCCGGTCTGGTTGCATCTCGGCAGCTCGCCCATACACTTGCCCGAACCGTCGCCGACCTGGCCCGATTGGTTGCGTCAAATCTCAAGGGCCGCGCGATAATTGGCGCGTTGCCCCCCTCGATCTGGCTCTTTCCAGGCGGTCAGCCCGGCCGGCCCATCGGCACCGGCCAGCTGACCCAACGATTGAATAAACTCGGCATCCACCCCGGCGCCGCTCGCAGCACCGCACTGTTCCAACTCGCCACCGAGATCCAGGCAGCAATCCTGGCTGCACCCTCGGCATTCACACCGACGTCGCCGTTTCCTGGCAGCGACTCTCCGCCGGCGACTGGATCAACTACGCGGCCGACATCAGTAGCCGTGAAGGGCGATTCGTCATCGAGGCTGACGCCGATCGCTGACGGCACTGGGTGCACCAAGCGGTCACGCCAGGCGAAATGAGTTTCGCTGAAACCTACCGCTACGGAGAAGCGACGGCGAAGAGGCGCCATTCGCCGGGCACGCCCTTGAGCTCGTGAGCGCCGCGCTCCTCGAATTCGAGGCCTGACCCGATCACGAGATCGCGCAGCGTGCTGGACACGAACACGTCGTTCGGCCCTGCTAGTCCGGACACCCGCGCACCGATGTGCACGGCGATACCGCCGATGTCGTCGCCGCGGATCTCACACTCGCCGGTGTGCAACCCTGCGCGCACCTCGATGCCGAGGGACTGCACCGCATCGCGGATCGACATCGCGCAGCGGATCGCGCGCTGCGGGCCGTCGAACGTCGCAAGGAAACCGTCTCCCGACGTGTTCACCTCGCGGCCCCGAAACCGAGACAGCTGCGCCCGGACGACGGCGTCGTGCGCATCAAGCAACGCGCGCCAGTCACGGTCGCCCATCTCGGCGGCGCGCCGCGTCGAGTCCACGATGTCGGTGAACAGCACCGTCGCGAGAACGCGGTCATCGACCACGTCAGCCTGGTGGCCGGTGAGGAACTCGGCGATCTCCTGAAACGACGCACGCCACGGCTCAACGATGTGGTAAAGGTTGCGCCCCGGCAGCTCAACGTACTTCGCGCCCGGGATGTGATCGGCGACGTACTTGCCATAAGCGGGTGGGACGAGTGAGTCGTTCGTGTACTGGACGACGAGGGTTGGCACGCGGACAGTCGGAAGCAGCGCCCGTATCTCCAATTCGGACACCACCGGCATCATGAGAGCAACGGTCCGTGGGCTTGCCGCCAGGCGTTCATGTCGAGCCCACGTTGCCCGGATTTCCTCATTCCACGGCATATCCGGATTGAGCACATGTTCGAACTCCCCCGTTCCCCACACGGCGACCATGGCATCGAAGAACTCCTCCGGAGTGACCCCATCGGTGCGCTCAGCCATCGGATCGGCGTAGACCTCAAGCCCGACCAGTGCGGTGGTGCGAGACGGATAGCTGGCCGCGAACAGCGCCGCGGGCGCGAACGCAGCGTTCGACGCGACGAGAACCGCTTCGCGACTCCCGAGATCGTCTAACACCGCGGTGATGCTGTCGGCCCATTGCTCCAACGTCGGCAACGCACCCGTCGAGACCGGATCGGACGCGCCCGTGCCCGGCTGATCGAAAAAGATCAACCGACCCAGCGATGTCATCGCCTCAACCCACCCCTGAATCGCCGGTAGCTCGGGCAGAATTTCGCAACAGTTGAACCAGTTCGGGACGGACACGATGTCGCGAGGGCCTTCGCGTGACGCGCGATAGGCGACGCGCAAGTCCCCGTTCAGCGCATAGCGCGTCTCCGAGAACATTGCGGAAGTCTAAGCCGAGGAGCGGGTTGAATTTCGTCTCATGCAACGAGCTGAAACAAAGTGCTCTTCACTCGTTCGTAGACAGACACGAGCACAACAACCACTCGGTGAGGGAAAGGACCCTGCCCAGACGCACACGGCACGCCCCTACGCCCTCGGAATCCTCGGAATCCTCGGACTCTGACCGAACTCCGTAACCCACACACCCCAACAGTGAACATCCCGAGGCATTCGGACAGTTTGAATATCCGACGTCACCATTTCACTTGGAGGTCGAAGACCTCCGGCGAGTCCTGCGCGACAAAGGCTGCCTGGACCGCGCTGCTGGGAGCCAACGATGACCGCGCAGCTGAGGGTTGTCGGACCAGCTGCGGGCGTTGATCCATCGCCACTGCCGCTGCTGGATCAGCTTCGTGAGCTGGTGGCGATTCTGATCGACGACTGCCGGGTTTTCGTCACCGCAGCGGATCCGGTGGGAGGTGGGCCGGCCTGCGCGGTGGCGGGGTGCTCCCGGTCGCGGGCAGGCCGCGCGACCGTCTGCGCTGTTCACCGCGACCGCTGGGTTGCTGCGGGAAAGCCGGATCTGGATCATTGGGATGATCCAGGGCCGTGTCCTGGCCTAGAGTCGGTGCTCCTGGGCAGGCTTCCGATGCCGCTGCGCTGGGAGATCGTCTACGGCATCGACCGGGCGTGACAACACCCCAACCCACCCTTGTTACGCCTGAGTTCGCTGCAGAACGCAATAAATGGCCTCGCCGACACCGGTATTCGCTCGCTGCTTGAGCCCGACAAAGACCGGTGGCCCAGCCCGGGCCGCCCCAGTCACGGCCGAATGCCAAAACCAGTCGGAGTCCTCCAAGTCGGCTTCTTCACCTTCACCATCGACGAGCTCGATCGGCTACGCGGCCAGTTCGGCCACGAACATGAATACGCCCGGGATGTCTGGCGGCTGCGGAGGCTCGGCGTCACTGGGGTTCCCCGAGGCTGGCGGCTGGACTTCCGCGAGATCGAACAGGGTTGGCTACGCACCGCGGTCAAGGCGTTTTTGCGCTGGCGCCACGACACCGGCCACAGACCCAGCCGCATCGAGCTTGCACACCAGCGGATCAAAGAACTCACCGAAGAAAATCCTCAGCTCCGAACTCAACTCGCCATCGCACACGGTCAACGCCGAGCCAGTCAGATCACCGCGTCAAGGACACCGTCCACAACGCAAACGCACTGATCAGGATGCATCAATACACCACAAACCCAAGGGAACACATGTGCGAGTCCATTCGGGTCCCCAGCCGAATAACCGCAGTTCAAGCCGCCTGTGGATAAATCTCAGACTGTGGATAACCCCTGGTGCCGCGACTACCGTGACGATCCGCTGGCGTCCCACTTCTCCCGGACCTGTCGCAGGCCATGGGAGGTCAGCCGGCCAAACAACCGCAGCCGCGCCATTCCGCCGTCGGGATGGATGTCCAGGCGGGCCTCGGTGACCGGCCGGTCGTCGTCGATCAGGAAGCGGTGCCGGGTGTCGGGCTGCAGTTCTGTGTTCGACAGCAACTCGAACCAGTCACCGGTCCCGTCCCGGCCGCTCAACCGTGCCGATCCGGGCGCGTTGCCGATGAAGTAGGAGGTGTCCAACTCGGCGGCGGTGAGCACGCCCTGGCTCGCCAAATGAACTTGCACCCAGTCGTTTCCGGTGTCGCGACGCCGCGAGGTCTCCCAGCCTTCGCCCATGGTGCGCGCCGCACCGGGCAGTAGCAGGTTGTTCGGTGAGCTGTAGTACATGTTGGAGCAGGCCGTGATTCGCCCGCCGTTCTCCAGTGCCGCCATGTCCAGCGGGAGGCCGTCGGCGAATCGCGGGTCGAGCAGGCCCTCGCCGTGCACCCGCAACCGGGCCACACCGCCGTCCGGATAGATGGACAGCCGAACATGCGTCCAGCGTCGGGATGAGTTTACCTTGAACGGGTTTCGGGTATCGCCGTTGATGTCGAGGCGATCCACGATGGTGGTCCACTGCGTCTTCTCGACCAGTTCCTCGACGGAGGGGTAGCCGGTGACGTAGGCCGCCTCGACGGAGATCTGCGGCGGGTAGTTTCCGGTGAACCATGCGGTATCGACCACCACGCCGCGGACGATGCCCGCCACGCCGAGCCGGACGATCGCCGAATCGCAGGAATCGGGCGTCGCGCCGCGCCGGCGCCGGGTCTCCCAGCCGTCGTAGACCTGCCCCTTGTGGCCGAAGGTGGACGGCCGGAACTCGGCCGGACCCGGCTTGATCAGGTTCTCCCGTTCGGCGAACAGATCGTCGTTCGCCCACAACACGGCGCCCCCGGCGGGGCGGGCGGCGAGATCAGGCAGCGAGAGGAAATGTGTCTGTGCTGCGGGTCCGGTGGGTGCGGTGCTCACTCACACGAGCCTAGGTCAGGCCCGCTCACCAATTCTGGTAGCCGCCTTCGGGTCCCAACATGCGGTCCAGTCGAGTGCGGTTGATCTTGGCCATTTCGTTGCGAACGACCTTGCGCTCGGTCTCGGCGTCGTGGTGCAGTCGATCGCCGATGGCCGTCAGCACCCCGGCCGCGTTGACACCGCCGATGAACATCACGAAGCCGAAGCCGAACTGGTGCGCATACCGGCCTGCCGCGGCGCTCAACCCGGCCATCAGTTCGGCGCGGTCGTCCCACACCGAGCACTGCTCGGCCTGCGACTTGGTGCTGCGCGGTCGCCTACCGATGTGCGTGTAGGCCTGCAGGATGGCGTCGACGGACTCCTCGGAGAGCGTGAACAGCAGTGCATCGGCCCGGCGGAACAACTGGTCGTGGTCGGCGTATGGACGCCCGCGGGCCAGGTCGGCGGCCAGTGACACGCTGTTGCAGCACTCGTAGAGGGCATGCACGGCCCGCCGGGTCGGCATGTCATTGAATGCGCCCAGGCCAATGCCCTGATGCATCAGCATTGCGGCTCCATCCACGCAATGCTCCAAGGTTGCTAGCGCCTGACGCCAGCCAGGACGAAGGAATTAGCGTGCGCGTAACAAAAGGTAACGCGCCCGTATCAGTGCGCAGGACCGGTATCAGTGCCCGGCCGTCCTGAACCGCTCCACTGACCGCTCGACCTCGGCTTCTGCCTCGGCGCGGCCGACCCAGTCCGCCGCCTTCACGAACTTGTTGGGTTCGAGGTCCTTGTAGTGGACGAAGAAGTGCTTGATCGCCTCGAGTTCGAACTTGGAGACGTCGCCGATATCGCTGATGTGGTCCCATCGCGGGTCGCCTGCCGGTACGCACAGCACCTTGTCGTCGCCCCCCGCCTCATCGACCATCTGGAACATGCCGACCGGGCGCGCCTCGACTAGCACGCCAGGAAACAGCGGCGCGGGCAGCAGCACCAGGGCGTCGAGCGGGTCACCGTCTTCGCCGAGCGTGTTCTCGATGAAGCCGTAGTCGGTCGGATAGGCCATCGGCGTGTAGAGGTAGCGATCCAGCTTGACCCGGCCCGTGTCATGGTCGACTTCGTACTTGTTGCGCTGACCCTTCGGGATCTCGATGACAACGTCGAATTGCACCTTAGCGGGCTCCTTCGCCTTTGCTTGGCCTGCGGTCGTCTGGTGACGCCGGGGGTCAACCCTAGTAGAGCGATACCCTGCTGTGGCAGGAGAGAGTCAGGAGAGCCATGCGTCCGGATCGGTGGCGGCGCTCCACCCTTGTCGCGCTGGGGGTGGCCGTACTGGCGTTGGCTGCTGTGGTGGTGGCTGCCGCTGCGCTGCTTACCGGTGGTGGTGCTTCGACCAGCGACGCGCAGTCCGTGCACCCGGCTCCGGCGGCAGCGACGGCCAACCCGGGCGTCATCCCCGTCGCCGACTCCGTGAGCAAGCCCACACCCGACCGTCTGGCCGCGACACTGGCTCCCGCTCTCGCCGACCCGAACCTGGGAAATTTGACCGGCCGCATCACCGACGCCAAGACCGGCTCGCAGTTGTGGGCGCAGGGCGCATACGTTCCGATGCAGCCGGCGTCGACGAACAAGGTGCTGACGTCGGCGGCCGCGCTGCTCACGCTCAACCGGGATGCCCGGCTGGTGACCAAGGTGATGGCGGCCGACCAGCGCATCCAACCCGGCGTCGTGGTGCTGACCGGCGGCGGCGATCCGACACTGTCGGCGGCGCCGCCGGGGCAGGACACCTGGTACCGGGATGCCGCCCGGATCAGCGACCTCGCTGGCCAGGTGCGTAAGAGCGGTATCGCGGCGACGACGGTGCAGGTCGACACCAGCGCCTACAGCGGCCCGG
>JAOPWF010000861.1 GCA_025965815.1 Mycobacterium sp. | reverse complement strand
CCACGGCATCTCATAAACGCCATAAAAGCTGCTTTTGTTCCACACGCGTTCAATAAGAACGTGTCAGGCGACCTGGGCGCTTATCGGGCTGCCATCCTGTTTTCTATAGTCTGGCTAAGTTGTAGGGCGGTCCCACTAGAGAACTGCTGGAGACTGTGACCCCGAGGTGACCCTGTTGAGCTTTTCTAGACTTCTCAGTGATGCCACCAGCCAGATCAGCGGCCTCTGAGAGCCCCTGAGAGGCACGAACAGGCCCAGGTCGGTGCATCGCGGTTAGGGCCGTCAGATCCGAGAAGCCGTGTCTGGAATACTGCAGATTCCGCTGGCTACCGGCTCGTTACTGGCACGGTGATCGGTCGTAAGCCTAAAAACCGCCCTTGACCTGCGGCGATACGAATTGTTGCTACTCTACTAGAACATGTTTCAGTTTGGCTTCCCGGCCCACCAAGGAGCAGGCATGCACACTCCCCTTTGCGACGTACTGGACATCGAGTTTCCGATCTTCGCCTTCACCCACTGCCGCGACGTGGTCGTCGCCGTGAGCAAGGCAGGCGGTTTCGGGGTGCTCGGGGCGGTCGGTTTCACGCCGGAGCAGCTCGAGATCGAGCTGAACTGGATCGACGAGCACATCGGCGACCATGCCTACGGCGTCGACATCGTGATTCCGAATAAGTACGAAGGAATGGACTCGGGCCTGTCCGCCGACGAGCTGACGAAGACGCTGCAGGACATGGTGCCGCAGGAGCACCTGGATTTCGCCCGCAAGATCCTCACTGACCACGGGGTGCCGCTCAGCGCCGAGGACAGCGAAAGCACTTTGCAACTGCTCGGCTGGACCGAGGCGACCGCTACCCCGCAGGTCGAGGTCGCGCTGCGACACCCGAAGATGACGCTCATCGCCAACGCGCTGGGCACTCCTCCCCCGGACATGATCGAGCACATCCACGACTCCGGGCGCAAGGTCGCCGCGCTATGTGGGTCGCCGTACCAGGCGCGCAAGCACGCCGACGCGGGCGTCGACATCATCATCGCCCAGGGCGGCGAGGCTGGCGGGCACAGCGGCGAGGTGGGCTCCATCGTGCTGTGGCCGCAGGTCGTCAAAGAGGTCGCTCCGACACCGGTACTGGCCGCCGGCGGCATCGGCAGCGGCCAGCAGATCGCCGCGGCGTTGGCTCTGGGTGCGCAAGGCGCATGGACGGGCTCTCAGTGGCTGATGGTCGAGGAGGCCGAGAACACCGCCGTTCAGCAGGCGGCGTACGCCAAAGCGACGAGCCGCGACACCGTCCGTAGCCGGTCGTTCACCGGTAAGCCGGCGCGGATGCTGCGTAACGACTGGACCGACGCCTGGGAGCAGCCGGGCAACCCCGAGCCGCTCGGGATGCCGTTGCAGTACATGGTTTCCGGCCTTGCGGTCGCCGCCACGCACAAGTATCCGAACGAGACCGTCGACGTCGCCTTCAATCCGGTCGGTCAGGTCGTGGGTCAGATGAGCAAGGTGGAGAAGACCGCGGCGGTTATCGAGCGCTGGGTTGAGGAGTATCTCGATGCGACGAACACGCTGAACGAACTCAACGCCGCCGCCACCGTCTAGGCGGCCGCCGTGTCTGCTTGGCGGCGGCGCGGCGTTCAGATGAAGGTGCGGTGGGCCTCGTGACAGCGTTGCTCACTGCCTGCAGCGGTTTCCTGCTTGCCGTCTTGTGGATGGATCTGATCTTCGATGCTCAGGTTCTCACTCATCGACGTGCGGGGGACTCCCTACCCGAACCCGTGCTTGCCTCCATCGAGGGTTATTACCACCGCGCGACGATGACGTCGCGGCCGATGAGCCACGTGATCGCGCTCGTCATGGTGATCCTGTTGAGTGCGTTGGCATTTCGGGCCGCGTACGGACGCGACCCGGGCTGGCTGGTCGTCGCATCAGCGGTACTCGCGGGCCTCCCGATTCTGCTGGCCTTGATACGTACGGTCCCCAACGCGGTTCGACTCGGCAACCGCTCGGGCAGTCCGGCAGAACAGACTCGCCTCGCGAGGTCCGTCTGCCTGGAACATCTGCTGTGCTTCGCGTTCATGCTCGCGTTCCTCATCCTGTGGCTAGCCGGCTCCCCGTTGACCTGAAAGCCCGAATATCCGACTGGACAAGGCGTATGGTCCGCCACATGCCGCTGCGGCACGCCGACCCGACCAAGAAGCAGGGTCCCGTACGCGGCGGGAGTTGCCTCGCTGATTGGGGTCGCCCTTTGTGCCCACGGGCGAGTCGACCGGGACGCCCATCTGAATATTGACCTTGGTGGCGAGGACCACGTCATCGCGCTTGCCGTTGGCCAGGGCCTTGCCGACGATGGTCTCCGATTCGCCCTGGGAGTACACGTCGGCTGTGTCGATGAAGTTGATGCCGGCGTCCAGGGTGGTGTGGATGGTTTTGATGGATTCCGGTTCGTCCGAGGCTGCGGTATTCCATGTCTCGATAGTAGGCCGGGGTTAGGTCGGCTAACGACCGACGGGCGGTTGATCTGCCAGGCGCTCGGTGGTTGAGCCGGTTACCGATATCGGCCTTTAAGGCCGGACCTGCCACCCATCGCGAAGCGTACAGACCAATGCGAGCCCATCCGGAGACTGTGCCGCCGCCCCACTCCAATCCGGGCATGGTGCACCGATCTGTTGGACTCCATGCAGCGGGTATGAGGTAGTCCAGAAGCCCCAGTACACCGGCGGCCACTGGTTCGGGATGAACCGACAAGACAGCGGCTCACCGCCGGGGCCCCGGCCGAAGACGTATCGCTCCCAGCTATCGCAAGGGCCGCCGAGTGAGGCGTCGTAGTTCATCCCCGGCACGTCTGAGTCGTAGTGCCCGGGCTTGTCGTCCGCTGCGGCCGCCGGCGCCGCACCGATAGCGGCCCCCACGACTGCAGCAGCGATGCATAGTTCGCGAATCATGTGCCACCCCTGGGTCTTTGTGAACCGGGCCTGCCCCGTTGGCCCTGAAGCTGACGGAGGTCAGCGTAGCCCACAAATACCTGTTCAACCGGCAAAGGAGGATTTCACGCACTTCGAACAGGTCACGGGCTCAGGGGTTCGGGTTCGTCGGGCGGGCCTGGGTGATCAGCGAGATAAGGAGCGGAATCCGTTCGGCCTCGATGTCCGGTTGTGCGAGCACCGGTCGCACAATGGCGGCGCCATCGAAGGTGTTGGTGACCATCGCGACCAGGGCAGCGAAGGTCTGCTCCGGGAACTGATCCGCCGTGGGCAGTGCACGGGCCGTCTCGTAGAATCGCGCGCTGTACTCCGCGAGGACATCTTCCAACGTGGCCCTGAGCTTCTCGTCCGTGCGCGCCGCGATCATGAGTTCGTACATGACCGCATTCGTGGAGTTGCCGGTGATGTCCCGCAGAATTGTCAGGACCGCTTCGAGGGCCGGCGTGTCGGCCGGTATCTCGGCGACCTGTTTGGTGAAGAGGTCCAACTGACGGCGCATTACCTCGTATGCCGTTGCCGCCATGAAATCACCCATGGTATCGAAGTGCCGAAACAGGGCGCCGTCCGAGACATGGGCCCGCTTTGTGATCACGGCGGCCGACGCCCGGGCATATCCCACGTCGACGATCGCGGCGATACTGGCGTCGAGCAGGCTTGCCACCGTTTCTTCTCGGCGTTGCTGCTGGGTTCTGGCCATGTCAGACGGGTGCGCTCATGCTGTGGTGCTGCGGGTGGCCGGTGCCTGCCCGCAAGAACCGGCCGGACTGCACGGTCTTTCCGTACCCGTCGCGGAACCGGCCATTGCGATATACGACGGTGCCGTTGACGCCCGTGGCAACGACCGCGGCGTCGTTACGATTGACCATTCGGCTCAGGCCGCCGTAGAACGGGACCTCCTCCTCGTGGTACGCGTCCACCGACTCGTCGAGTCCGGCGGGATCGATCACCACAAAGTCCGCGCGTTCGCCCTGGCGCAAAGTGCCGCCGTCGAGGCCGAACCAGTCGGCGACTTCGGCGGTCAGGCGATATACCGCCCGTTCGATGGTGAGGAACGGCTCCCCTGCGCGGTCGGCATCAAGCGTGCGCTTGAGCAGCCGCAGCGCGAAGTTGTAGAAAGCCATATTCCGCAGGTGCGCGCCGGCGTCGGAGAAGCCCATGTGGATAGTCGGTTCTGCG
Source organism: Mycobacterium sp. (assembly GCA_025965815.1). GTDB lineage: Bacteria > Actinomycetota > Actinomycetes > Mycobacteriales > Mycobacteriaceae > Mycobacterium. The sequence continues at coordinate 2,310 of JAOPWF010000861.1, read as the reverse complement.
GCCAGCTTGTTGAGTTGCTTGGGCCGGTGGTTCGCGACCGTGGTGGTCCAGCGGACATTGCGCTCGCCGTTGTCGACGAGCACGTCGAGGAACGCATCGAGCGGGTGCAGTCCGCGCTCGTCGGCGATCTTCCCGAAGCTCTTGCCGATCAGTGATTTGTCGGGGCATTCAACGATGACCGCATCGTGAAAGTCGCGATGCCACAACGTGGGTCCGAGCTTTTTGCGGTCGAATTCCCGCCGGAACTCACGCCGGTATTCGGTGTCGGCCAGTAACTCGTTGCGCTCGAGTTGATCACGCAGATGAAGCGCTGCGGTGCCGGCGCCGAACTCTTCGAAGACGGGCAGATCGATTCCATCGGAGTACAACTCGAACGGGACGGGTAGATGCTGGAACCGCACACTCGCACCCAGAACAGCGTTCAGCAGTCGCGTACCGAACCCGATGACACGGGCCGCGCCGGGCATCGCCTTCGAATCCGCCGATACCAGCAGGCTCATCCGCACCCCGCGACGGCGCCCGAACATCCGGCCGCTGGACAGGAAGAACAACAGCACCGACAGCGGATTCGCGACGTCGGGCGCACTCTGCAGAATGCGGCCGCGTCTACGCAGCACGGCGATCAATCTCCGCCGTTCTCGCCACGTCGCGAAGGTGGACGGGAGTCCGCGCGAGCGGTAGCGGTCACCGTCAAGCTTGTCGATCGCTGAGTCCATCCCGGACATTCCGAGAAGGCCGGCTTCGAGCGCCTCGTCGAGCAACGCCGCCATCCGGTTCAACTCCGTGTCGGTCGGCCTGACGTCGCCGTCGGTGGCACGGCCCAGGCCCAGCACAGAGGTTCGCAGGTCCGAATGACCAAGCAGTGAACTCACATTCGGTCCGAGTGGTAGCTCATCGAGTGTCCGAACGTAGTCCGCGGCGGTCGTCCACGTCTTCTTGGCTTGCAGCGCACCGGCGACGAATTCTCGGGGTACCGCTTCGACGCGGCTGAAAAGGTCTGCGGCGTCGGCGTTATCCGCGTATACCGCCGACAGCGAACAATTTCCCAGCAGCACCGTGGTGACGCCGTGCCGAACCGACTCGCGCAATCCGGGATCGAGGAGCACCTCGGCGTCGTAGTGGGTATGCACGTCGATGAAGCCCGGGACGATCCACTTCCCCGCCGCGTCGATAACGTCGGGGCAGCCTGTCTCGTCCAGCGGGTCGGCGGACACCGCAGCGACGATGCCGTCGCGAATGCCCAATGTGCGGGTCTGCGGGGACGTGGTGGTTCCGTCGAACCACAAACCGTTGCGGACGATCACGTCATACGGCATGGCCCCTCCAAATCCTGGCGTCCCTGGAGCCTACCAAAGATTGTAAGTGCTCACAATCGTTTCTTCCATGGTGCCGCCCGCGCGCCACCTGTCGCCGGTGCCCCGGTCCGCCGCCGCGGCGTATCGTCGGCGGTAGCTCGTTATATTGGCTAAGCATCGGCGTTCACCGCGTGGGAAGGGACAAACATGGAACGCACAGACGACGACTCCTGGGACCTGGCGACGAGCGTCGGAGCGACCGCGACAATGGTCGCCGCCGCGCGGGCGATCGCCACCAACGCTGACGAACCGCTGATCAACGATCCGTTCGCCGAACCCCTGGTCCGCGCCGTGGGCGTTGACTTCTTCACCCGGTGGGCCACTGGAGAGCTCGATCCGGCCGACGTCGACGTAGCCAACGCCCCCTGGGGGTTGCGGCAGCTGACCGACCTGCTGGCCGCCCGGACACGATACTTCGACGCCTTCTTCCTCGACGCCACGGCGGCGGGGATCCGTCAGGCGGTGATCCTGGCTTCGGGACTCGACGCCAGAGGCTACCGACTGTCCTGGCCGGCGGGAATGACCGTGTTCGAGATCGATCAGCCGGAAGTCATCAAGTTCAAGACTGCTACGCTCGCCGACCTCAATGCCGAGCCCACAGCCGAGTTGCGCCCGGTGGCAATCGATTTACGTCATGACTGGCCCGCCGCACTGCGTCAGGCCGGCTTTGATCCCGAGCAACCCACGGCGTGGATTGCCGAGGGCCTGCTGGCGTTCCTGCCGCCCGATGCCCAGGACCGCCTGCTGGACAACATCACCGAACTCAGCGCGGACGGCAGCCGGCTCGCGACGGAGTTCGCCGGGCCGGCAGCTGCCGACACCGCCCAGGTCCAGGAGAAGATGGAGAACGTAATCCAGGCTGGCGTGACCACGGGTTCGACGTCGAATTGGGTGACCTCGGCTATGACGGCGAGCGTAGGGACGTCGCAACATATCTGGACAGTCACGGCTGGCA
>JAOPWF010000837.1 GCA_025965815.1 Mycobacterium sp. | reverse complement strand
GGACCACAGCATAATTCGCCGGATCTTCGTCGCGCAAATACTCCGTTATGGCATCCACCGTCGGCTCGTCGTCGCGGGCCATCACCGGCGGCCGGGTCCCGTCCGACGCCATCCTGCCCTGTCTCATGTGGTGGTCGTGCACAAAGCTTTCCGCTTCCCGGGCGAAGATAATCACCTGTGTCGGTGCGGTCACTTCCGGTTTATCGTGCACCTCTTGGTCGCGCTGCAGCTGCGCAAGTTCGGAGGCAACCGCGTAGGTCAACGGGTGCAAGCCGCACAGCACAACCGTTGAGGGGGGGCCCATGTCGTCGGCACCCGCGAGCTTTCTCGTCATGTGGCGGACCAGCTTGGCGGCGGTGATTTCATAGCGGCCGACGGCATCGGCTACCCACCGACGCTCGGTGTTCGCCAGAAAGCTTCGACGCCATACCTCTGCCTGCCACGGATCGTCGATTCGGACTATAAGCGGAAGGCGTACCCGGTCGCCTTGGGCCTTCGCTACCTCCGCGTCTATCACCCTGAACCTCTGCAGATTTTGCACCGGATCTCCGGACAGCAGATAGAGGCGGTCCAGCCGAGTCCACAGCCGCAACTTCGACATCGTCTCCGGTTCGTCGAGATTGACCACCCGGGTCTTCGCGCCCAGGTCGTGAATCGTGCGGCTCGCGTTGCTGTCGGCATCTCTGGTGAGAGCAACGAGGGTATCGCCGGTGCCGAGGGTGCCCGCAATTGCCCGAATCATCGATACCGTCTCGTCATCGACACCGACGACCACGGTCAATGAATGCGCTCGCCAAATTGCGAATCGATCCAGCTGCGAGCGGAACAGGGTCAGCGCGGCGGCCAGCGCGGTTGTCAGCAGCGTCGTAATCGCGAGCAGTCTCGCGATTTCGAGCGCGACCGGCATCTTGTCTGCCGCGCATGGTCCAAATCCGCCTGGCTCGAAAGGGTTTTCCACACTGCCGACGAACATTCCCAGCGTCCACGCCAAGGGCGCGAAAACCGGCGTCTGGGTATTGTGACAACGCCAATAGGCGCTCATTCCCAGCACCAGAGCCGACGCGGCCATTCCGGCGATCACGATGAGCGGCGCACTCGTGACAAGCCTCTTCCCGGCCAGCCTGCGCACGACCAGGTGCAGAACCGGCAGGGCCAGCACGATCACAATCGTTTGGTACGACCCCGGTTCGCCGAACCACTGGAGCCACCACGGTGCCTCACTGGCCAGCTTGGGATTTAGCGCCCGCGCGCACACGTAAGCGATCGCGGCGACATAGCAAGCGTTAATCACGCGATGAAGTCGAAACCATGCGCCGCCGCGACGGCGTTGAAGGAAGCGCCTTGTCTTGACGAGCAAGCTGCGGCGTCCTGTCGCCTCAACGGACCCCCGCTTGGCTAACGCGCCCATCAGTCAATCCTCACACCGCCTTGGCGGACTGGGCGGGTTTCTCCCACAATTGAAACGTAAGCGGTCAAGACAGCGTGTCGAGCACATCGACGGGGGGAAACATTGCGACCGGCGACAGCAGTCGCCGGCTGCAAGTGTGCTGACCGGAGTTCACCAGCAACGGTCGCGGGCCGGCGCGGCCGGAGACTTCAACGTCGCTACTCTTGCCCGAAGCCTCCGTGTCGGGTTGGCGCCTTCAGGCGTTCGCAACCGCTCGAAAATAATTGCAGTTCATCGATTCCGAAGTCGGTCCGAGCGTTTCTCATCATCGATGATTCGGCATACCTACGCAGCGGATGCACCCGCATAGACGGCAGTTTGCAATAAAGAGAAATCCGAGCGGGCCGGTCGAATAGTATGGAGAGCCCGTGGTTCGACGTGTCATGCTGCGCGAGACGGTCAACGTTCACGCCTTAGTCAACATGTCCTGCGTGCGTGTCGACGACGGTTAGTCGAAGTGATCGCATGCGACCACGACATCACCGATCAAGCCGCACGGGCCGATAAGATTGCAGCCACGACCCGCCGGATACTGCCGGCCTGCGGACGTCAACGCCGCTTTTGAGTCTGTTCGCTGTGACTTTTGCTAACATCATCGTTTGCTGAGTCACCGCTGGTTGTTTGGCTGGGCTGTGCGACTTGAGAGAGTTTGTGGTCATGGCTGTTTTTGTTAGCTATTCGAGTCGGGACAGGGCGCTGCTTGAGGGTTTGTTGAGCGCGTTGCGGCGGGCGCATGAGCAGGTGTGGCTCGATGAGGAGCTTGGTGGCGGAGAGGCGTGGTGGCGCGAGATCCTTGATCAGATCCGCGGCTGCGAGGTGTTCGTCGTCGCGTTGTCGGAGAACATGTTGGAGTCCAGGGCCTGCCAGTCTGAGTTGCAGTACGCCCAGGAGTTGGGCAAGCCGATTCTTCCTGTGCAGGTGGGCCCGTTGGCCAGTATGCGGATCAACCCGTTGGCGGCGATGCAGGTGATCGATTATCGGGATCCCAGTATCGAGACGGGTATCGAGTTGGTGTCCAATGTCCATGCGCGGCGGGCGAAGGGGAAGCCGCTGCCGGATCCGTTGCCTGAAGAGCCGTCGATGCCGTTTGCGTATTTGATGCGGTTGGCGTCGACGATTTCGGGCTCGGCGCTTAGTGCGCAGCAGCAGACGACGTTGGTGGCGGAGTTGAAGGCGGGTTTGGAGGAGGACGGCGACGACGCGACCGCTCGTCGCGATATCACCCAGTTGTTGTGCGCGCTGCGCGATCGTGCTGATGTCACGTGGCGCACCCGTACCGAAGTGGAATCGGTGTTGGCGGCGTTGGATTCACAGCACCTGCAGCCGAAGGCCCCGCCGGGTGGGCCGCCGCCACCGGGGTATCAGTCGCCGGCGGGTGGGCCGCCGCCACCGGGGTACCAGCCGCCGCCGGGTGGGCCGCCGCCGGCATTCCCGTTGTATTCCACGCAACCCCCGCGGCGTCCGCCACCGTCGCGCAGGAAATGGATCCTTGCCGGTAGTGGTATCGCGGTAGCGGCCGTCGTGGCCGTGGTTGTCGTGGTACTAGTGATGGCTGGCGGTGGCGGCGCCCCCACCCCAGCCCC
>JAOPWF010000836.1 GCA_025965815.1 Mycobacterium sp. | reverse complement strand
AACTTCTGCAGAAACGCGATGAACTCCTTGCGGCCGGGGCCCTCCTTGCTGAACCAGTCGTAGCGGCCGTAGATCGGAACCGCGGCCACCACCGAGGTGTCGGCATCTTCGAATCCTGGCTGAAATTCCGGGTCATTGGGAGTCAGCGCGGCCAGCGCCGCGAGGTGACCGCCCGCCGAGCCACCGGTGATGGCGACAAAATCGGGGTCACCGCCGTACTCGGCGATGTTCTCCTTGATCCAGGCCAGCGCCCTCTTCACGTCGGCGATGTGGTCCGGCCAGGTGTGTCTGGGGCTGACGCGGTAGTCGATCGAGATGCAGATCCAGCCACGCTCGGCGAGGTGACTCAGCAGCGGATAGGCCTGTGGGCGGCGCATACCGATCGACCAGGCTCCGCCGGGAACCTGCAGTAGCACCGGTGCTCGTCCGTCGCGCGGCAGGTCACGACGGCGCCAGATATCGGCCAGGTTGGCCCGGCCGTGCGGACCGTAACGCACGGTGCCGGCCTTCTCGACATACCGGCGGCGTGTCAATTCGTGGGGAAGTACACGGGTGAGGCTCGGGCGTCTGGCCGGCAGCGATTGCGCGGCAATCGATTCGTAGTCCTCGCCCAGAGCGTCGGCGAGCGGCGACTCGAAATAGGGTGCCGACTGCACGTTACGTCGATGGATGATCCCTAACAGCACCCAAGCGACCACCGTGAGCAGCAACGCGATCCGACCGCGCCAACCCCTGAAGTCGCCGCGCAACCCGCGCCGCACCGCGTCGAGCATGGAACCGGCCATGTACAGCGGCGACATCTCGGAGGTGGGCCAGCCGAATGCGAACTCCGGCAGCGTTATGTAGCCCTCGCGGCCCAGTGGGCGCACGCCATTGGCGGCATTGAGTAACTCCGCTGCGGCGCGTAGCAGCGGATAGTGCCTACGCACCATCGGCGCCGACGCGGGCCTGCAGTTCGCTGCGCACGATCTTCCCGGTGCTGCCGCGGGGCAACTCGTCGAGGACCGTAATCTCGCGCGGCACTTTGTAATTCGCCAGGTTGTCGCGGACGTGCTGCTTCAGCGCGTCGGGGGTGGCGGACGCGCCGTCGGTCAGCACGACGAAGGCGACAAGCCGCTGACCGTACTGTTCGTCGTCCACGCCGATCACCGACGCCTCGGCGACTTCTGGATGAGTGGCCAGTGTCTTCTCCACCTCGATCGGGTAGACGTTCTCGCCGCCGGACACGATCATCTCGTCGTCGCGCCCGACGACGAAGAGCCGACCCGCCTCGTCCAGATAGCCGACGTCGCCCGACGACATGAAGCCGTCGTGGAAGTCCTTGGTATTGCCCGATGTGTAGCCGTCGAACTGCGTCGAGTTGCGGACATAGATGCTGCCCACCTCGCCCGCCGGGATCTCGTGGAAATCCTGGTCCAGGATCCGGATCTCGGTGCCGTCGGAGGGCCTGCCCGCGGTGTCGGGCGCGGCCCGCAGATCCTCCGGTGTGGCGGTGGCGATCATGCCGGCCTCGGTGGCGTTGTAGTTGTTGTAGATGACGTCGCCGAACTGGTCCATGAATTTGATAACCACATCGGGACGCATCCGCGATCCCGACGCGGCGGCGAAGCGCAGTGACCGCCCGCTGTAGTTGTTGCGGACCTCGTCCGGGAGATCGACGATCCGGTCGAACATCACCGGTACCACGCACAGCCCGGTGGCCCGGTGCCGGTCGATCAGGTCCAGTGTCGCCTCGGGGTCGAACTTGCGCCGGGTGACCACCGTGCAGGCCATCATCGCCGAGAACACCAACTGCGAGAAGCCCCAGGCGTGGAACATCGGCGCGACGACGACGGTGGTCTCCTCGGCACGCCAAGGAGTCCGGTTGAGAATCGCCTTCAATTCGTTGGGTCCGCCGCCGGAATGCCTGGCGCCCTTAGGAGTTCCGGTGGTGCCGGAGGTCAGAAGGATCAGCTTTCCCGTTCGGGTCGACGGGTCCGGCCGCCGTCCGGCGTGGTCGTCGATCATCTTCTCGACGGTGAGGCGACCGCTGTTCATCCCCCGGTCGCTTCGCTCTCCCCCGCAAGCGGGAGGTGCCCCCAGCCCGCCCGGCGATGGCGGCCCATCCGTCCAGGCGATGATCCGCGTGGCGTCCGGCGTGTCGGCCAGCGCACGGTCGACCGTCTCGGTGAACTCCTCGTCATAGATGACCGCGTCGGCGCCCTCGCGGTTGACCACCTCGGCGAGCGCGGGCCCGGCGAACGACGTGTTGAGCAGCAGCACGTCCGCGCCGATCTTGAAGGCGGCGGCCAGCGCTTCGACGAAGCCACGGTGGTTGCGGCACATGATGCCCAACGTCTGCGGCGCTCCGCCCGGAAGCGCCTGCAGCGCTGCCGCGAATGCGTTGCATCGGTCGTCGAGTTGCTTCCAGGTCAGCATGCCGAGGTCGTCGATCAGCCCCGGGCGGTCCGGGCAGCGCACCGCCGCGGTGGCGAAGCCGGTTGTCACCGACATGCCTTCGCGCCGGACGGCGGCCGCCATCTTCAGGTACTTGTCGGGCCGCAGCGCGGCAAGCATGCCCGAGCGGATCAGGGTGCCGAGCAGTTCGCGGGTTTCGTTGATGTGGTCCAATGGGTTCAGTGTCGACATGGGGTCAGCCGAGCACCGGGAACCGGCGTTCTTTGGCCAGCTTGTCCAGCGCCTTCTGCATGACGTGACGGACGTGGCCGTCGACCTCGTCGATATCGGGGTTCTCACCGAACTCCGCGACGATGTCGATCGGATCGAGCACCTGCGTGACGATCTTGGTGGGCAGTGGCACGTTGACCGGCAGCACGGCGGACAGGCCGAACGGAAAGCCGAACGAGATGGGCAGAATCTTGACCCGCATCAGCTTGTCCAGCCGCAACAGGTGCGCCAGCCCCTCGCCACGGGACAGGTACATCTGGTTCTGTTGCCCACCGATGGATACCGCCGGAACGATCGGCACGCCGGCGTTCAGGGCCGCCCTGATGTATCCGGTGCGGCCGTCGAAGTCGATCTTGTTCGCGGTCATCGTCGGCCGGTACACGTCGTAGTCGCCACCCGGGAAGACGACGACCACGCCGCCGGACCGCAGCGCCTCGTCGGCGTTTTCGTGGTTGGCGCGGATGAAGCCGGTGCGGGTCAACAGGTCACCCGTGGGGCCGGTGAAGAGGATGTCGTGGCTCAGCGTGTAGACCGGCCGGTCGTAGCCGAACTTCTCGTAGAAGCCGGTGGCGAAAACCGGGATGTCGAGTGCGAACAGGCCGCCGGAGTGGTTCGACACCACCAGGGCTCCGCCCTTGGGGAACCCGTCCAGGCCGCGTACCTCGGAGCGGTGGTAGCCCTTGATGATGGGCCGAATCCACCCCATCACCCGCTCGGTGAGGTGCGGATCCCATTTCGCTATCTCGGACGGCTCGATATCGGTTGCGCTCACGCATCCCCCTGGTCGGCTTGTGGCGTCCCCCGCCAGCGGGAGGTGCCCCAATCCAGCGGCGGATTTGATGAGATGTTACCCAGGCGACATATGCCCCGACCGTGATACGCCGCACACACCCCTCCTGGCCGCTGAGCCGAGCGGTGACATTCCCTCGAAGCGCCGATGGCGATCCCGGCGGGCGAGTTAGATGGGCGTCACGATCGGTATGGGGGAGTGGCCGTGA
>JAOPWF010000833.1 GCA_025965815.1 Mycobacterium sp. | reverse complement strand
CACGGTCTATGAAGACCGCAGCTTCACCTTCGCGTTGAAGACGCCGCCCGCTGCCCAGCTGTTGCTCAAGGCCGCAGGCGTGCAGAAGGGCTCCGGCGAGCCGCACAAGACCAAGGTCGCCAAGGTCACCTGGGATCAGGTCCGCGAGATCGCCGAGACCAAGAAGGAAGACCTCAACGCCAACGACGTCGACGCGGCGTCCAAGATCATCGCCGGCACCGCTCGGTCGATGGGCATCACGGTCGTATAGCCGTAATGCCGTGGGAGGGCCCGCTTCGGCCCGCCAACCACAACCACCGAACTGATTGGAATCCAATGAGCAAGAACAGCAAGGCGTATCGCGCGGCCGCCGAGAAGGTGGACCGCAACAACCTCTACACCCCTCTGGAAGCGGCGAAGCTCGCCAAGGAGACGTCGTCGAAGAAGATGGACGCCAGCGTCGAGGTCGCCATCCGGCTGGGCGTCGACCCGCGTAAGGCCGACCAGATGGTGCGTGGCACCGTCAACCTGCCGCACGGCACCGGCAAGACCGCCCGCGTGATCGTGTTCGCGGTGGGCGACAAGGCCGAGCAGGCCGTCGCGGCCGGCGCCGACGAGGTCGGCAGCGACGACCTGCTCGAGCGGATCCAGGGCGGCTGGCTGGACTTCGACGCCGCGATCGCCACCCCGGACCAGATGGCCAAGGTCGGCCGGATCGCCCGCATCCTGGGCCCGCGTGGCCTGATGCCGAACCCGAAGACCGGCACCGTCACCGCCGATGTGGCCAAGGCCGTCACCGACATCAAGGGCGGCAAGATCAACTTCCGCGTCGACAAGCAGGCCAACCTGCACTTCATCATCGGCAAGGCGTCGTTCGACGAGACGCGCCTGACCGAGAACTACGGCGCCGCGCTGGAGGAGATCCTGCGCGCCAAGCCGTCGTCGTCGAAGGGCCGCTACCTGAAGAAGATCGTGGTCTCCACTACGACCGGCCCCGGCATCCCCGTCGATCCGGCGGTTACTCGCAACTTCACCGAGGCGTAAGTCACCTTCGGCGTTCAGGTGTCGGAGCCGTCCCGCGGCAACATCACCGCTGCGAGCCCTGCGCGATGGTCGGTCCGCGGAATGTCCACGGTGTGAGACGACACGGCGGTGCAGTCGCGGGTCAGGACGTGGTCGATGCCCATGAACGGCGGGATCCGGCGATTGGCGGGATAGGTGAGTTCGCGGCCGGCGCCGGCCTGTTCGGCGGCGTCGCGGTAGCCGTCGGTCACCAGCTCCCGGAACGGCCGCATGTCGATGGTGGAGTTGAAGTCCCCTCCAACGACGATCGGTGCGCCGGCGGACTTCGCCGCCAGATCCGAGAGCGTGCCAGGGAGCCGCGCGACGTCGCGATGCCAGCCGTCGATCGGTTCCGGCCACGGTGCGGCGAGGTGCACTGACACGACCGAGGTGTCGCCGGCGACACCATCGATGCGGATGCGCGTGCTGACCATGGCCAGCGCGTAGCCGCCGATACTGTCGACGTCCGTGATCGGATGCCGACTGTATACGCCGACCCCCGCCGCCCCTGCGCGCGCGTCGAGTGCCTTGTGCGGGAAGGTCTTCTCGATGCCGGCAGCGGCCAGCCCCTTCGCCGCCTCCGGCGTGAGTTCCTGGACCATGACGACGTCGGCCTGCTCGGCGGCCACCCGGGCCAACGACGATGGATCGGCGCGTCCGAACAACATGTTGATCGTCATCGTGCGGAGGAGGACCCCGCCGGGCTCCGGACTCGCCGCCACGTACCACGGCACCTGCGGCACGATCAGCGCCACCGATAGGAGGGCCGCCGCCGCTGCCACGAGCCACCGGCGTCCCCATAGGAGTACCAGGATCGCCACTGGGGCGGCAAGCATGAGATACGGCGAGGCGATCACTACGAACAGCGTGCGGTGGTCGGGGATCGGCACATAACGTGCGGCGAACGCGCCCGTTGCCACCGCCAGCAACCCAACGCCGATGACGATGCTCGCGACTCGGCGTGCGGTACTCAGGGATGCTCCTTCGGTGAACTCGTCGCCGTTGGTTGCACTGGCGGCGCGCTAACCACGAGTATCCCTGCGTCGACCGCCGCACGTGTTGCACACTTTTCGGGTGACCGCGCGCAGCAGGTGGATCCTGGCGGTTCTCGGCGTATTGTCCGCCGCGATGATCAACGTTCCCTCGGCTGCCGCTGAACCACCGCCGGTCTCGCCCGAGGCCCGCGCGGCAGGCCTGATGGACGTGCGCTCGGTCGTGCCCGACGCGATCATAGACCTGCGCTACGCGATGACCACCAACTTCGTCGGCCTGCAGTTGTACCCCGCGGATGCGCGTTGTCTGGTGCACGAATCACTCGCACCCGGGCTGGCCGTCGCAGCGAATCAGTTACGGGCACAGGGCAATACGCTCGTCTTCTGGGACTGCTACCGGCCACACGACGTCCAGGTCAGGATGTTCGAGGCGGTGCCGAACCCGAACTGGGTGGCACGGCCCACCGAGTATGCGCGCAGTCACGAATCGGGTCGGTCGGTGGACGTCAGCATCGCGGGCCTCGACATGGGTACCGACTTCGATGACTTTTCGCCGCGCAGTCACGCCTATGCCACCGAAGGCGTGACACCGCAACAGCAGGCCAATCGCGCACTGCTGCGCAATGCGATGGAGGCAGGCGGTTTCCGGGTGTACTCGGGGGAATGGTGGCACTTCGACGGGCCAGGTGCGGCCGAGCCCCGCCCAATTCTCGACGTTGCACTCGGCTAAATCCCGTAACCTGCGTCATGCGTGAAAGGCGTTGGCGTGCCTAGGGGAATTTCTGAAGTATCAACGACCGGCTCGCGGGTCGAAGGTCGATGCTGTCGAGCCGCAAATCCGAGACCTGCTGCGGGCGTATCCGCGGATGCTGGCCGACGCTCTAGGGGCTGACGTCTGGGTCGCGGCCCACAGCTCGCTGCTTTGTCGAGAGACGGGCCGAAGCCATCCCCTGTCGATGGAGAATGGGGTCGAGATCAACTCATGCCGAGCCGGCGCGAGCGTGAAATAGCACGCTCGTTGTTGGCCGGCTCAGTATGCGCCCGAGTGACTGAGCACCGCTTTGACCGTCTTCACGGCGATCAGCAGGTCGGCGATCATCGACCAGTTCTCGACGTAGAACAGGTCGAGCCGAACCGAGTCCTCCCAGGACAGGTCCGAGCGTCCGCTGACCTGCCACAGACCGGTGATACCGGGACTCACGAGCAGCCGGCGCTTGGCGTAGTCGTCGTAAGTCTTGACCTCGGACGCCAGCGGCGGACGGGGCCCGACGACGCTCATGTCGCGCTTGAGGACGTTGATGAACTGGGGCAGCTCGTCGATGCTGTGCTTGCGCAGGAATCGACCGACCGGTGTCACCCTGGGGTCGCTACGCATCTTGAACAGCACCCCGCCGTCGCACTCGTTCAGGGCGGCAAGTTTGTCCACTAGGGCATCGGCATCATCGACCATGGTGCGGAACTTGATCATCTCGAAGGCCTGGCCGTCGAGACCGATGCGCTCGGAGCGGTAGAAGATCGGCCCCTTGCTGGTGAGCTTGATCGCAACGGCGACGGCGAGTAGTGCGGGGAGTCCACAAAGCAGAACCATGCTCGAGAACACGACGTCGAACAACCGCTTCTCAAACCGCTTGGCGCCGTTGTATTGCGGTTTCTCCACATGGATCAACGGCAAGCCGGCAACCGGGCGCATCTGGAGGCGGGGTCCGGCGACGTCAACGACACCCGGCGAGACAAGCAGGTCGACGTCGAGCTTCTCCAGCTCCCACGACAGGTCTCGGATTCCGCGACCGTCGAGCCGCTCGGTAGCCGTTACTGCCACGGCGTGGCTGTTGGTGGCAGTCACGGCGCCGACGACGTTTGACTCGTCGCCGAAGGTGGGTATCGCCCCGACGCCTGGGACGTCGAGCTCGGTCCGGATGACCGGGCCGGAAATGCAGGCGCCGACCACCTCGTACTCGGATTTTGGCTCCCGGGCAAGAGATTTGGTGAGGTCACGCACCGCCGAGGCATTACCGACGACCAGAACACGCGTGATGCAGCGGCCATGCTTGTGACGCGCCCTGACGACCACGCGGCGCGCGACCCATCGGAACAGGATTAACAGCACAATGCCCGAGGGCAACGCGATCATGAGATAGCCGCGCGCGATCTCGAGCTTGAACAGCATCGAGATGATCGCAGCGCCGCCGAAGACCGAGAGGGTGGCCAGCAAAACGCGCCGGTACTCCTCTGCGCCGGAGCCGATGACGCGCGGCGAGCGGGAATGGTTGATCGACAGCGCGAGCAACCAGATGACGGCGATGGCGCTCGACACCACGGTGTAGTCGATGTAGTGGTGCGTACGCGCCGTACCCGGCAGCGCGCCGAAGCGCAGCCAGTGCGCGAGGCCGATTGCCAAGACCACACCGACCCTGTCGATCGCCTCGAGCCGGCGCGCATACCCCCGCTGCCATGCCGGAACCTTGGCCGGTATCGGAAGGATGTCGGCTGCAACGTCCAGCCGATCGTTTACCGCCGTCATTTTTCCCCCGGACGCTCGTCTACTGCCGTCATCCGTCCCCCCCAGACATCCAATTTCTCAGCTGGAACTCTATCCAGCCGCAGCAATCATCTCAAGGCGAGCGCGTCTTCGCTCGGGAACGTAACAAATCGGCATCGAGCCGGAGCTTCGGCGGCCTGCTGCACCGTCCGCGCTGGCCGCCACCGTGCCGGGAGACATGGATGACGTGCCGGAGGACATGGATGGGTTGGGCGATAACACTTCCAAGCTCGAGGGCGTTGGCGTTGACAGGGCCACGAATGGCGACGTGACGCATCTCACTGTCCCCAGCGCGTGCGCTAGCACCTGACGGACTTGATGAGCGTTTGCTACAGCTTATTCGAGCAAACACCATTCATGCGGAGGCTAATCGGCCGCGGGAGCGGCAGTATGCCGGCAAAGCTCGAGTATCGGCGGCAAGAGGTCGGCAATCTGTGAACCAACCATCGCAAAGTGTTCCGCGCTTTGACCAATCGGGTCGGGAATGTCCGATAGGTCGTGCGCGGCCAAGTGCGGGCGGACTGCTGCGAGGTCCGCGACAGTACGTGCGTCGTACTCTGAGGCGAGTCGGGAGGCTTCGCTCAGTGTGAAGGTTCGGTGAAGACGGTGCGGGGCAAGTTCCAGAACTGCATCGCGATGTGCCCTCGTCATGGTGAGAACAAGATCGGCATCTGAAGCAATTCTCGAAG
>JAOPWF010000825.1 GCA_025965815.1 Mycobacterium sp. | reverse complement strand
ACGATGGTGTGGTGGTCGGCAGCCTGCGCGGCGGGTGGGGCACCAACGGGCGCGACGAGCAGAGTGGCAGCGGTCAGTAGCGCTCCGAGCAACCGGCTACGCGTTGACATGAGGATCAAAGACTAACCCGGCGTGGGCCCATGCCGCTGACTTCTGCGTGGGCAGTTGCCGCTGTCGACGCACAGCGGCGAGCGCGCGACCAGCAGCGCTGGTTGCAATGGTGCGCGGCGTGGCTGCGGTTGAGGACCGTCTGTACGAAGCCACCTACTTCGACGGGTCGGTCGCCGTCATCGACGTATAGGAGGTCATGTCTTTCGATCGCGGGGGTTCCTTTGCGATGATATGGACCGGATCGAGTGTGCGGCGTGGGACTTGCGGGCAGCGGCACAAGTGCAGGGGGTGTTGTCATGGGCGGTCCGGTCGACGTTGAGGTCGGGAACCGGCCGTTCGGTGTCGTGTTGAGCCCCGATGGTGCGACCGCCTATGTCGGTAGTCAAGACGGCGCGGTCATCGTCGTCGACATCGCGGCGCGACAAGTCGTTACATCGATCACGGTGCCCGGCGGCGACGGCGGGTTTTCGATGACGGTGTCGCCCGACGGGAAGTCGCTGTATGTGTCGGGCTTTGCGGTCGAGGGAGGGGTCCGAATCATCGACACGGCCACGAATTCGGTGACAGCGGTGCGATTTGACGGCCGGCCCATCGTCGGCGGACCGATCGCGGTCAGCCCGGACGGCAAGCAGGGTTATGTCGATGACGACGGAATGGGCGGCTTTCGCATCCTCGATCTCGACGCGCACTTTGCCCGCGATGAATGGCTGATTCGCGATTCGGGCGAGCCCGTCGCGGTGGCCATCACGGCAGACGGACGATTTCTGTACGCGGTGAACCCCGGTTGTACCGCCGCGATACTCGACACCCAGAAGGCTCCCGTCACGCCGACCTCGCCGAACATCGGATTGCCCAGCGCGTCTGCGCAGGTCGGCGAGGTAGTGATCGGGTGTGATCCGACGGACGTCAAGGCGCTTCCCGCCGGCGACCGGGTTGTCGTCGTGGATGCAGACGGAATCCTGGCCGACGAATCGACGCTCAGTTGGATCGACACCGCAGCCCGCAAGCTGGTTGGCCGCGAGGTACCGCTGGGCCTGGCGCCGGGCGAGGTGGCGACCGGCGTCGCGATCGCGCCGAACGGCGATGAGGCGTATGTACTTCACCGCAAACGACAAGACGGCTCCGGCGGCGCGCTGACGGTGGTGGCCTTGTCGCAGTTGAAACCGCACGAGGACTGAATTCGTTGGACCACATGGTCAGCGCGCTGCCCGGGGAGGCGACACCGCTGGGCTGAGCGGCGCTCTCCGCGCTGTGGCCTTTAGAGTGTCGCACCGAACATGATGGCAGCGCCCGCAGCCATGGATGCCTGGCAGAGTAGTTCCCGGCGTGCCAGCAGTACCTCGTGTGACATCAGGGTTGTTCGCCGCTCACCAAACAACCTGTAGGTCCAGTACACCGCCGCTACTGCAAACACGAACGTTGCGATCCAGTTGATCGAGGTAATCCACGCGAGCTCATCTGTCTTCGGCGACAACTCCATTGTCGACGCATCGACGCCGGGGGAGGTGTGCATGCCCGAGGCGTGCACGTCGCGATGATGCGAATGACCGGAGTGGCCGGCCGGACCGCCGCTGTGGATAACCGCGAACATCCACGCCATCGCCGTCATCATCACGGCGTGGTAGCCGTTCACCAGACGTTGACGGACGGCGGAGGTGCTTGTGGCGGCCAGTGCAACGAACCAGATCGCCGCGAAACCGAAGAACACCACCGGTCCAGCGGTCGGCAGTTGCGTTCGGGCCGACCACGCCATCACGATCATGGCCACCGACATCGCCACGTGCAGCAGGTTATTGAGCGTGCATCTCCATTGGCCATGTTGGGCGACAAGGACATACAGACATTGCGCGATACTGACGCTCAACACAGCAGTGATCACCAACGGCAGCACGAACTCGTCAATCATTGCGCTGACTCACGATTCACTGATCTGGCGTTGCCAGCGGCGGCCGCGCCGATGTAGCGCCCAGGCTGTCGGTCGTTTGGGTGACTCGCCGGGCGTGGTCGGCTAGTCCTCGACAGCGACCATCTCCGCGCCGCACGTACACCTGTACGCCTCCCCCGCATCTGGGCAGGTGCACTCGACCTCGACGCGAATGCGGCACGGGCAGTCCTCGTGGACACAGGACAGCAACGTTCCCTGCGCGTAGTTCTTCATCGATACCCCCTATCTCGTGGCAGGCCACTGGCATGCTCAACTGCCATCAATGATCCCCCACAGCTCTGTATTCGGCGGCGCCTATTGCAAATTCGCGCTGCCCGGTTGACAAAGACTCGTCATCGCGCGCTGAAGTGGGCGGCCACGCTGGCCGCGGACAACACGGTGTCGTAGACGGCGGCATCTGCGAGGGTGCCGGCGTAGAAGTTGACCCCGGTCTGCAGCGCTCCCAGGCGCAGGCCGGGCGCGGCGAACAGCGGTTGGGTTCCCCCGTGCCCGTTGGCGACGGCAACGCCGTCGACGTACAGCGTCAAATCACCGGAATCCTGAGTCCGTGTGAAAACCACGTGGTGCCAGGCGCCGTCGTTGAAGCCGGGCGCGGAGTGGATCGAAGTGTCCGCGTCACCGGTGCCCGCCCAGACTCGGCCGTCGGCGTCCAGCGAAGTCCCGAAGTCGTCCACGACATTTGCGACTTCACCGTCGAGCAGCCCCGCCCCCTGCCACCACTGCGTGTTGTCGGTGCCCGACCCTCCGCCGCTGCTGTTGAACCACAGCTCCAGACTGAAGTCGTTACGGATATCGCGCGGCACCAGCGCATATTGGTTAGCTCCGTTGAAGGTGACCGCAGTCGCGGTGCCCGGTCCGCCGGCGCCCAGGACCGGATGGTTCATGTAGCTGCCGTGGTGGGTGCCGGCGATATCGTACACCGCGGTGCCCTTGGTCTCGGCCAGCGGCCAGTACGCGACCAATCCCGCAGTGCCCAATACGGTTTCGGCGTAACTGCCAGTGGGCGTGGCCGCGGCCGGTGCGGTGGTCAGGTGTATCCAGTTGGCAACGGAGGGAACGCCGGTGGTGTTGGTGAGGAACAGCATGTACCAGCCGGGTGGGGCGAGGTTGGGTTCGTCGGTGACCTGCACAGCCACACCGGCGCCGTCGCGGGCGGTGATGGGCAGGTCGACCAGGCGTTGGTTGGTGTTGAAGGAGTGGGTGGTGGCGCCGGCGCGGATCAGGCTGACATCGCGCAGGGTGGCCGCATCGGGGGTGGCGATGGTGACGCTTTGGCCGTAGCGCCATTCTGTGGGCGCCGCGTCGATCCTGGGGCGCGGTCCGCGCGTCGGGTCGAGGTAGGGCGGGGAGAAGACCTCCATCGACAGTTCTTCGTTCTTGTCGGGCGGTTCCCAGTTGACCTGCTTTCCTTGCTCAGGATTGCCGCACGTGCTGACGACGCGCCCGTCGGGCAGTAGCAATGCCACCGAGTGATACATCCGCGCCACCGACGCCTCGGCGAGTTGGGTCCAGCCGCGCTCAGGATGGGCCGGGTCGAAGATCTCGGCGTGGCTGGTTGCCTCGGGCTTGTTCTCGCGGTGCCGCGAGCCGCCGGTGACCAGGACGGTGCGGTCGGGCAGCAGGGTGGCGTTGACGTGGATGCGCGGAGAGTGCATGGGCGCCGCCGGCCGGTACTTCGGTGTGGCTTCGGTGAAGTCGATGATGTCGACGTTGGCTATCGCGTCGCCCTGCTCGCCGGGCGCGCCACCGATGATCATCACTCGCTGGTCCTGTGCCGGCGGCAACAGCACGCTGGCGCACTGGTCGCGGGCGTCGATGCGGGACAGCCCGGACACGTTGGTGACCGTGGCGGGGCTTCGGGTCAGGTCTAGCCGCAGCGGTGCGGCCTGATCGTCGTCCTGGTGACCGCCGGCGTAGAACACTGAGCCGTCGGCGAGCAGGTACATGTGCGCGTAGAGGGGAACCCCGCCGAATCCGGCGGGCATCACCAACGATTGCCAGTAGTCGGCGTGGTGGAAGAAGG
>JAOPWF010000792.1 GCA_025965815.1 Mycobacterium sp. | reverse complement strand
GGTCACTCCACCGCGCTGGCCGTCGCGGGTGCGGCGGTCTACCTGGCCGGGCTGGCGGTTCATGCCGGGGTCGGTCGGCGGGGACGGCCGCCCGGTTAGGGTTACCGCCATGGCCGAAGCGGGATCCGTGGTCGCCGATCTGCGCGCGGAGAGCGACGAACTCGACGCGCTGGTGGCGCCGCTGCCCGACGAGGGCTGGGCGGCCGACACCCCGGCGGCCGGCTGGACCATCGCCCACCAGATCGCGCATCTGCTCTGGACCGACCGGGTGGCGATGATCGCGGTCGACGACGAGGCGGGCTTCGCCGATCTGCTGGAGGACGCGGCCAAGAACCCGACCGACTTCGTCGACGCGGGCGCCAAGGAGCTCGCCGTCACCCCGCCCGCGCAGCTGCTCGCCGACTGGCGCAGCACCCGCACGCAGTTGCACGACGCGCTGCCCGCGGTGCCGGAGGGCCGCAAGTTGTTGTGGTTCGGGCCGCCGATGAGCGCGGCGTCGATGGCCACGGCGCGGCTGATGGAGACCTGGGCCCACGGCCTGGACGTCGCCGACACGCTCGGGGTGAAGCGGCCGGCCACCGCGCGGCTGCGGTCCGTCGCGCACATCGGGGTGCGCACGCGGGACTATGCATTCGCCGTCAACGGCCTACCGCCGCCGTCGGAGCCGTTCCGGGTCGAACTCAGCGCACCCGATCCCGATACCTGGTCGTGGGGTCCGGCCGACGCCGACCAACGCGTCACCGGCTCGGCCGAGGACTTTTGCCTGCTGGTCACCCAGCGGCGGCCGCTCGCCGCGCTGGATATCACCGCCGACGGGCCCGACGCGCAGAAGTGGCTGACGATCGCGCAGGCGTTCGCCGGACCGCCCGGGCCCGGGCGATGAGCGCAGCGAAGAGGCCAATCCAGCCCGGGCGGCAGCTAGAGCTCGTGCACCGTGTCGGCGGTGCCGTCGCCGTCGCTGTCGATCAACTGGGTGTCCCAGCGTCCGTCGGCGTCGGTGTCGACGTAGGCAAGGTCGCCGCACAGCGCGCGGTCGGCCCGGCCGTCGCCGTCGGAATCGAGCAGCCGGTCGTCGGCCTGCCCGTCGGAGTCGAAATCGACCAGCGGCCCGCCGACATGCTCGACCCCGTCCAGGCCGAACCACTTCAGCTGTCCCGCCCGATCCACGCTGACGGTCCAGGTGCCCGAGCCGTCGTCGGTGAAGTAGCTCTCCGCGCGGTCGTTGTTGTCCAGATCCAGCACGGCGTGATCGGCGATCCCGTCGGCGTCGAGGTCGGCCATCACATCGTCGAGGCGGCCGTCGCCGTCGAAATCCAGACCGATCGAATCCAGCCGGCCGTCGCCGTCCAGGTCGGTGTCCACCGCGGCATCCCACATCGATGCCGTGCCGTCGCCCGGGCCCAAGCAGTACTCCATACCTGTCGGACGGCGCGTCAGTGCGTGGCGTTCCACCACATCAACAACTCGGCCGTGGCCTCCTCGTGGGTCAGCGGCCCGCGGTCCAGCCGGAGCTCCTTGAGGTAGCGCCACGCCTCCCCCACCTGGGGGCCTGCCGGGATGCCCAGCAGCTGCATGATCTCGTTGCCGTCGAGGTCGGGGCGCACCCGCTGCAGGTCTTCCTGCGCGGCCAACGCCTCGATCCGGGCCTCCAGGTCGTCGTAGTTGGCCTGCAGCCGGGCCGCGCGCCGCTTGTTGCGGGTCGTGCAGTCGGCGCGGACCAACTTGTGCAGCCGCGACAGCAGCGGGCCGGCGTCGGTGACGTAGCGGCGCACCGCCGAGTCGGTCCATTTCCCGTCGCCGTAGCCGTGGAACCGCAGGTGCAGGTACACCAGCTGGGACACGTCGTCGATGAGCTGCTTGGAGTACTTCAGCGCCCGCATCCGCTTGCGCACCATCTTGGCGCCGACGACTTCGTGGTGGTGGAAGCTCACTCCCCCGTCGGGTTCGTGCCTGCGGGTCGCGGGCTTGCCGATGTCGTGCAGCAGCGCCGCCCAGCGCAGCACCAGATCGGGCCCGTCGTCTTCGAGGTCGATCGCCTGCCGCAGGACCGTCAGCGAATGCTGATACACGTCCTTGTGCTGATGGTGCTCGTCGATCGCCATCTTCATCGCGCCGACCTCGGGCATCACAACGTCGCCCAGCCCGGTGGCGACCATCAGGTCGATGCCGGCGACCGGCGCGGCGCCCAGGATCAGCTTGTCCAGCTCGGCGGCCACCCGCTCGGCGGTGATGCGGGCCAGCTGCGGCGCCATCTCCTCGATCGCCTTCTGCACCCGCGGCGCGACGGCGAATTCGAGCTGCGAGACGAACCGGGCGGCGCGCAGCATCCGCAGCGGGTCGTCGCCGAACGAGAGCGACGGGGCGGCCGGGGTATCCAGCACCCGGGCCCGCAACGCCGCGAATCCGCCTAGCGGATCATGGAATTCGCCCGCGCCCTGCGGCCTGATGCGCACCGCCATCGCGTTGACGGTGAAATCGCGGCGCACCAGATCATCGTCGAGGTTGTCGCCGAACCGCACCTGCGGATTACGCGACACCCGGTCGTAGCTGTCCGCGCGGAAGGTCGTGATCTCCACCCGCTGGCCGCGCTTGCCCGCACCGACGGTGCCGAAGTCGATTCCGGTGTCCCACAGCGCGTCCGCCCACGGCCGCAGAATTCGCTGCACCGCGTCCGGTCGCGCGTCGGTGGTGAAGTCCAGATCCGTCAGCGGCCGGCCCAGCAGCGCGTCGCGCACGCTGCCGCCCACCAGATAGAGGTCGTGGCCGGCCTCAGCGAACAACGTGCCGAGCTCACGCAGCAACTCCCCCTGCCGATTCAGCTCGCGCGCGGCAGCCGCCAGCAGCTCGGTGTCTTCAGCGGATTCAGGCACGTTCGATGAGCCTAATGCGCCTGCCCCCGCGGTCACACCAGGCGGTGGGTGGGAGTGAACCCGCACCATGCGCCACCGATCCCGCTCGGGGCGGACCGGCGAGTGCGGCCGAGGCCAAAGAGGGTGGCAGCTACTATCGCTTGGGTGTCCGACGGCGAGCAGGCCAAACCACGACGGCGCCGCGGCCGGCGCCGCGGTAGGCGCGCTGCGGGTCCGGCCGAAGCCTCCACCGAGCATCGCAGCGCCGGTGAGCGCGCCGCGCCCACCGCCAATCCCAGCGACACCCCTGTTCCGACGCCCACCACGCCGCACCCCGCCCGGCCCGCGCGGCGCTCACCGGACCGGCTGCGCACCGTGCACGAGACGTCGGCGGGCGGTTTGGTGATCGACGGTATCGACGGCCCGAAGGAGGGCCAGGTGGCCGCGCTGATCGGGCGCATCGACCGGCGCGGGCGGATGCTCTGGTCGCTGCCGAAGGGACACATCGAGCTCGGTGAGACCGCAGAACAAACCGCGATCCGCGAGGTCGCCGAGGAGACCGGCATCCAGGGCAGCGTGCTGGCCGCCCTTGGCAGCATCGACTACTGGTTCGTCACCGAAGGCCGCCGGGTCCACAAGACCGTGCACCACTATCTGATGCGCTTCACCGACGGCGAGCTGTCCGACGACGACGTCGAGGTCAG
>JAOPWF010000069.1 GCA_025965815.1 Mycobacterium sp. | reverse complement strand
CGACGAGTCCGGCGGTCCGCGACCGCGCGCGGTGCTTCTGGTCGACGACCGCCCCGAGCCCTCGCCCCCGCTGCGGTGCGCGGCCGACCTGCCGGTCACCGTCCTGCGCAGCGGTGGCCGTGGCCCGGCTGCCGCCCGCAACCTCGGCTGGCGCAGCGCCCGCACGCCGTGGATCTGCTTCCTCGACGACGACGTCATCCCGGAACGGGATTGGTTCGCGGCGTTGGCGGCCGACCTGGCCGAGGCCGAGCGGGTGGGGGCGGGCGGCTCACAGGCCGTGATCAAGGTGCCCCAGACGCGGGACCGTCGCGCCACCGACGACGAGCGCCGCACCCAGCGACTCGCGGACGCCAAATGGATCACCGCCGACATGGCGTACCGCCGCTCGGCACTGGTGGCCACCGGCGGTTTCGATGAGCGCTTCCCGCGGGCTTACCGCGAGGATTCCGATCTCGCGTTGCGAATGACGTTTCGGTGCCACGTCATCGTGCAGGGAACGCGCTGCAGTACACACCCGGTCGCACCGGCCACGTTGATGAGCAGCGTGCGGGCCCAGGTCGGCAACCGGGACAACGCGTTGATGCGGCGCAAGCACGGACCCCGCTGGCGCTCGGCGGTCGGGGAGGGACGCGGCCGGCTGCCCGCCCATCTCGCGACCACCGGCGCGGCACTGGCGGCGATGTGGTCGGCCGCCGTGGGCCGGTGGCGCCTTGCCGCGCTCGCCGCACTGGCGTGGACCGCGCTGGCCGCCGAGTTCACCCTGCGGCGGATCCTGGCCGGCCCGCGCACCGTGGCCGAGGCGCTCCGCCTGGCGCTGACCAGTGTGCTGATCCCGCCCACCGCGGTCGCGCACCGGCTCCGGGGGGAATGGGCGTTCTTGCGGGCCCGCCGTGATCCGCCGCTGGCGGTGATACTGGACCGCGACGACACCATCATCGAGGACGGGCCGTACCTCAACGATCCCGGCCGAGTTCGCCCGAAGCCCGGCGCGCGGCGGGCGCTGAGCCGGTTGCGCGAACGCGGACTGCTGCTGGCGGTGGTGACGAACCAGTCCGGCGTGGCCCGGGGGCTGATCACCGACGAACAGTTGGCCGCGGTCAACGCCCGGGTGGACACCGAGCTGGGGCCGTTCGACACCTGGCAGGTGTGCGTCCACGGCGAGCAGGACGGATGCCGTTGTCGCAAGCCGGCTCCCGGCATGGTGCTCGCGGCCGCCGACGCGCTCGGCGTCGATGCCGCCCGCTGCGTGCTGATCGGCGACACCGGCGGCGACGTGGACGCCGCGCTGGCGGCACGGGCAGGCGCGGTGCTGGTGCCCACTGACCGCACGCTGCGACACGAGATCGACGACGCCCGCGCGCGAGCCCGGGTGGCCGACACGCTCGAGGACGCGGTGTCCTTGGTGCTGCGGGACTGCCTATGACCACCGCACTCGTGGCCCGCCTGGACAGCGCCGGCGACGTCCTGATCACCGGTCCCGCGGTGCGCGCAATCAGCGCCGCCCACGACCGCGTCGTCTTCCTGGCCGGCCCGCGGGGCAGGGAAGCCGCCGAGCTGTTGCCGGGCGTGCATGAAGTGGTCGAATGGCAGGCCCCGTGGGTCGATTTCGAGTCGCCGGACCTCACCCAGGCCCACGTCGAATCGCTGGTCAAGCAGCTGCGGGACGTCCGTGCGGACCGGGCACTGATCTTCACATCATTCCACCAGTCACCGCTGCCCCTCGCGCTGATCTGCCGGATGGCCTCGATCCCGTGGGTCGGCGCCATCAGCGAGGACTTCCCGGGCACGCTGCTCAACCTGCGCCACAACGTCGAGAGCGGTATCGCCGAACCGTTGCGTGCGCTGTCCCTTGCCGAGGCCGCCGGATACCACCTGCCCGGCGGCGACATCGGGGCGCTGCGGATCCGGTTGAACCTGCCACAACCGCCCGACGTCATCGACCTGGTCGATACCGGGCGCTACATCGTCTTTCACCCCGGAGCGGCGGTACCCGCCCGCATGCCCAGCGCGACCCGCAGCGCGGGCATGGTCGCGGCCCTGGTGGCGGCCGGGCATCGTGTGCTGGTTACCGGCGCCGAGTCCGAGCGCGCCCTCACCGCGGCGGTCGCGGCGGATGTCGCCGCCGATCTGGGCGGGCAGACGTCACTGGCCCAGCTGGGCTCGGTCTTCGCCGGTGCCGACGTGGTCATCGCGCCCAACACGGGTCCGGCGCACCTCGCCGCAGCCGTTGGGGCGCCGGTGATCTCGTTGTTCGCTCCGGTCGTTCCCGCCGGCCAGTGGAGCCCGTACGGCGTGCCGGTGATCCGGCTCGGCGAGCAACGGGCCGACTGCCGTCTAACCCGGGCTCGAAGCTGCCCGGTGCCTGGACATCCGTGCCTGAACGGCATCACCGACGCCGAACTGCTGGCGGCGGTCACCCGACTGGGAGGCCAGCCATGATCGAGGATCATTTCGCCGCGTTGGCGCAGGCGGTTGACCGAATCGGTCCGGCCGCAGCGCATCTGAACGCCTGGGGGCGCTACCTGGCCGGCGTGTTCACCGCCGGCGGCCGGCTGTTGGCCTGTGGCAACGGCGGCAGTGCCGCGGAGGCGCAGCACCTGACGGCGGAACTGGTCGGCCGTTTCCGCGGCGAGCGCATTCCGTTGTCGGCCATCGCGCTGCATGCGGACACCTCGGCGCTGACCGCGATCGCCAACGACTACGGCGAGGATGAGATGTATGCCCGCAGCGTGCTTGCGCACGGCCGAACGGGCGACGTCCTGGTCGCGCTGTCCACCAGCGGAGCGAGCCGCAACGTGCTGAAGGCGGTCAAGGCGGCGCAGGAGATCGGAGTGACCACCTGGGCGCTCACCGGCCCGGCGCCCAATCCGCTGGCCGTCATGTGCGACGACGCCGTCTGCGTCGACGCGGAATCCACGGCGACAGTCCAGGAGATCCACCTCCTTCTGGTGCACGCGCTGTGCATGGCCGTGGACGACGTGTTGCTGGCACCGAGGGTGCGATGATGGCCAAACCGCTGGTGATCATTGGTGATTCGATGCTCGACATCGACATCGACGGCACGGCGACGCGGCTGAGTCCCGAGGCGCCGGTGCCGGTCGTCGACGCCGACCGGATGTGGCGGCGACCGGGCGGGGCGGGGCTGGCCGCAGTCCTCGCGGCGCGTGCGGACCCCGACGTGGTGCTGGTCACCGCGCTGGCCGGGGACGGATCGGGCCGCGTCCTACGGGATCTGCTGTCGGCCTCCGGATTACGGGTTCTGCCCCTGACGATGACGGGTACCACGGTCTGCAAGACCAGGATCCGCGCCGGCGGGCAGTCGGTGCTGCGACTCGACCAGGGCGGCGGAGTGGTATCCGACGACGATGTTCCGCGGCCTATCGCCGGACTGCTCGAGGAGGCCAGGGCTATCTGCGTGGCAGACTACGGCAACGGTGTCACCGCGCACCCGGGGATCCGTTCGCTGCTGACCGAACTCGCCACCCGCATTCCGGTGGTGTGGGATCCACACCCGCGCGGTGCGCCACCGACGCCGGGATGCGCCCTGGTCACACCCAATCATGTGGAGGCGCAGTATTTCGCGGCCTCGGGTGAGTCCGGGTCGAACTCGGTCGAGGCGCTGCGCGAACGCTGGCAGGCCGCCGCCGTCTGCGTCACCCGGGGAGACAGGGGTGCGCTGCTGTTCGACCGGGAAGGGGAGTGTGCGCACATTCCCGTACCCAGCCTGGCAACCCTGGGCGCCGGACGAAGCGATGCCTGCGGGGCCGGAGACCGTTTCGCGGTCGCAGCGGCGCTGGAACTGGGTGCCGGTGCGGACCCGCAGGCAGCGGTTGCCGCGGCGGTCGAAGCCGCGGCACGCTTCGTGGCGGCCGGCGGCGCATCCGGGGTGTCGACCGCGGCCGCACTGTGGGGTAGCGGAAACGGCGTGGCGGCAAGGGAGTTCGGCCGGGAGTTTGTCCTGGAAGCGGCGACGACCCCGGCCGCGATCGACGACCTCCGCGAGAAGGTGCGCCGTCGCGGCGGCACCCTGGTCGCCACCGGCGGCTGCTTCGACCTGCTGCACACCGGACACGTCCGGTTACTGCGGCAGGCCCGTCAACTCGGCGACGCGCTCATCGTGCTGATCAATTCCGACGACTCGGTGCGCGCGCTGAAGGGAGCGGGCCGCCCCGTCATGGCGGCTCAGGATCGGGCCCGGGTGCTGTCCGCCCTGGCCTGCGTCGACGCAGTCTGCGTCTTCGAGGAACTGTCTCCCGAAGACGCCCTGGACCGGCTGAAGCCCGACGTCTGGGTCAAGGGCGGCGATTACGTGGCTGCCGACCTGCCCGAGGCCGATGTCGTCAGACGCCACGGCGGCGAAGTCATCCTGCTGCCGACCGTTCCCGGCTACTCCTCGACCAACCTGATCGCAGCGGCGCGGTCGTAATCAACCCAACCGAAAGGCTCATCGATGACGTCAGCAACAGCACACCATTCGCTCGGCACCGTGATCATCACCGGTGGAGCATCGGGCCTTGGCGCGGCCACCGTGACCGCGGTCGAGCGCCACGGCGGGACGCCGATGGTGATTGACAAGAACCCGCCCAGTGCCGACGTGGCCTACGTCTGCGCCGACCTGGCCGACACGTCGGCGGTCGACGCCGCCGTGCACACGTTGGCTGAGCGTGCCGGCGGCCAGATCAATGCGGTGTTCACCGCAGCGGGGGTCGACTCGTGCGGACCCCTGGACGGGGTCGCCGCCAAGGACTGGGAGCAGGTGATCCATGTCAACCTGCTGGGCACCGCCGCGGTGATCCGGTCGGCGCTGCCGTTTCTCAAGGCCAGCCACGGCCGCATCGTCACCTGTGCCTCCACGCTGGGCATCAAGGCGGTCGGCGATGCCACCGCCTACTGCGCCTCGAAGTTCGGCGTCGTCGGTTTCAGCAGGGCACTGGCGGCCGAACTCGCCGGTGAGGTCGGCGTGACGACGGTGATCCCGGGCGGGATGCACACCGCGTTCTTCGACGGACGGGACGAGCAGTACAAACCGCCGGCCGATGCCAAGCTGAACAAGCCGGAAGACGTCGCGGAGACGATCGTGTTCGCGCTGTCCCAGCCCGCGGGGTGTGAGATCCGCGAGATGGTGGTGTGCGCCTCAACGGAATCGTCATGGCCCTGAGTTTCGACGATCCCGTCGAGACGGTCCTGGTCCTGCGCGCGCTGGGCCTGGGCGACCTGCTGACCGGGATACCCGCGCTGCGCGGACTGCGGCGTGCACATCCCGAAGCACGGATCGTGCTGGCCACACCTGAGCGATTCCGGGAGCTGGCGCTGCTCTCCGGTGCCGTTGACGAGGTGCTGCCGACACCCGGCCTGGGCCGGCTCGATGCCGGCGCCGCGCCACCCGGCCTCGCGGTAAACCTGCACGGCAGCGGCCCGGAAAGCATCGCGGACCTGGTGGCCCTGGCGCCGGCGCGGCTGCTCAGCCATCGCCACACCTGCTATTCCGACATCGGCGGCCCGCGGTGGAACAGTGAAGTGCACGAGGTGGACCGCTGGTGCCGGCTACTCGAACAGGCCGGAATGCGCTGCGACCCCGAGGATCTGAGCATCTCCCGTCCGCCGGGATATCCAGATCGTTCGGGGCTGGTGGTGATTCACCCCGGCGCTGCCTTTGCGGCACGGCGCTGGCCGCCGGACCGCTTCTCCGCGGTCGCCGGCGCCCTGCGCGATGCCGGCCGTGAGGTCGTCGTCACCGGGTCCGCGGCGGAATTCGATCTTGCCCGCACGGTGGCGCAGCGCGCCGGTCTGCCCGACTCCGCTGTGCTGGCCGGCAACGTGGACCTGCTCGGGTTGGTAGCGCTGATCAGCGACTGCAGCCTGCTCATCTGTGGTGACACCGGTGTGGGGCATATCGCCACCGCAACCGGAACGCCGTCGGTGCTGCTGTTCGGTCCCACGCCGCCGAACCGATGGGGCCCACGTGGTCCCGGCCCCCACGTCGCGATGTGGGCCGGTGACAAGGGTGACCCGCACGCCGACCGCCCACACCGCGGCCTGCTGCTGATCACCGTCGCCCGGGTGCTCGAAGCCAGCCGCAGCATCCTGAGGGAGTGCGCATGACCGGGCTGAGCGCTGGCGTCGTCGGAGCCGGCTATGTCGGGCTGACCACCGCGGTGTGCCTGGCCGAACGGGAGATCGACACGGTATGCGTCGACGTCGACCCGGCCAAGGTCGACGAACTGAACCGCGCCGTGGTCGCCATCGACGAGCCTGGCCTGTCGTTGTTGCTGCGCGACGGCCTTGCCGCGGGCACACTGCGGTTCAGCCTCGACTGCGCGTCGCTGGCCGATCGCGACGTGGTCTTCGTGTGCGTAGGAACCCCGAGCGGCGACGACGGGTCCGCCGACCTGAGCGCCGTCGAATCCGTGGTGGACGAGCTCGGCACCATACTGCGTCCGGGTGCCGTGGTGGCACTGAAATCGACGGTGCCGGTAGGTACTTCGCGACGGATGGCGCATAGGCTGGCCGGCGCCGGTATCCGGGTGGTGGCGAATCCGGAGTTCCTGCGCGAGGGGCACGCGGTCTACGACTTCCGACACCCCGATCGCATCGTCATCGGCGCCGAGAACGAGGAGGAGGCGGACGCGGTGCACCGGCTGTACGGGTCGGGCAAGGAGCCCACCATGCGGATGAGTCCGGAGAGCGCGGAAGTCGCGAAGTACGCAAGCAACGCGTTTCTGGCGGTCAAGTTGTCCTACGCCAACTCACTGGCCCACCTGTGCGCCCGGGTGGGTGCCGAGGTCGCCGACGTCACCCGCTGTATGGGAGCCGACGTCCGCATCGGCCAGCATTTCCTGCAACCCGGCCCAGGCTGGGGCGGATCGTGCCTGCCCAAGGACACCGCGGCATTGCTCCACACCGGCCAGGTGAACGGAGTAGACCTGCCCGAGGTGCAGGCCGCGCGTGCCACCAATGCGGGCCAGCCCTCGCACATCGGCGCGACGCTGAGTCGGTTGATGCCCCGCGCCGTCTCGGCGGCCAGGATCGCCGCGCTCGGGTTGACGTTCAAGGCCGGCACCAGCGACGTGCGCGACTCGCCCGCGTTGACCATCTGCGGCTACCTGTCGCGGGCCGGAGCGCAGGTCACCGGTTACGACCCG
>JAOPWF010000786.1 GCA_025965815.1 Mycobacterium sp. | reverse complement strand
AAGTGCACCCGTGCCGGAGATTTACCGGTCAATCAGCTCCGCCGCCCGGCGGAACATCGCCACTGCGGAGCGTAACGGCGTGCACGTCGACGCGGTTACCGGGATGGATGCCGTCCGTATCTATCACCGGCTGCACGTGTCACTCCGCAAGTACAAGTATCGGCTGTTGGCTCAGCCGTTCGCCCTGTTCGAGCGGATCTGGCAGGAATTCTCAATTCATGACGGCATCGTTACTTTTCTCGCGTACGTAGACGGCGAACCGATTGCCGGCGCGGTCTACCTCGCATGGAACGACGCGCTGTACTACAAGTTCGGTGCGTCGCTCCCGGACGCGCTGCAACTGCGGCCCAACGATGCGCTGGCCTGGACCGCACTTCGCTGGGCGTCCGAACGGGGGTTCCGCGCGTTGGACTGGGGTTTGAGCGATCTCGACCAGTCCGGTCTTGTCGCGTACAAGCGCAAGTGGGCCAGCGAGGAGAGGCGGATCGTGACGCTACGCTCGATGAGTCGGGACCCGAACAATCGTCAAGACCCCGGCCAGCTTCTCGGCGAGCTGACGCGGCTGCTCACCGACGATGCGGTGCCCGACCACATCACCGAGCGGGCCGGAGCCCTTCTCTACCGCTACTTCACCTGATCGGCAGCGTCACCCCCGACGTCGCCCCCGACCCGCGGCCTGACCGCAGCCGGCGGGAGGTCCGCGCCACCAGGCGGCGGCCAGCCGGCCAGCGCCGGGAGAGATCATAGGCGACCCGGACCACTGGCGAGGAGATGATCTCGACGGGCGTCGGGTAGCGGAAAGGCGTCCCTCCGAATGAGGTCTTGAACGCCTCGGAACTTGTCAGAGTGGACGAGTCGGACCGCTTGTCCTGGAGTATCGACACCGTCGTGTCGCGGATACCGCCGAAGTCGTACCAGCGGTAGTTGTTCGTCTTCGCCCACCGGATCGCCTCCCAATGGACGGCGGCCGATACGCTTAGCCGCCCCGCCGCGGAGTCTCGATCCATGCCGGCCAGGCGTGCCGTGAGTACACCGCCGCAGCCGGTGAACAGGCGGGCGACCACCGGCGTGCCCTCGACCTCCCCGATGAACAGCTCCGCGTGACCGGCCGGGGCCAGTCGCCGGTAGAGGTTCGCGAGGTAGTCGAGGCGGATGGGCTCGAAGCCCTGATGCCGCGCGGTGGCGGCATGTAGCCAGGCCAGGAGTGCCACATCGTCCTGCGTGCCGCGGCGGACCCGCACCCCACGCGCCGGCCATTTCCGGGTCCATCGTCGGAGACCCTTCGGCAGCCCTGCCCGCAGCTCGTCCTCGTCCCGGGAAAGGTCCAGGCGCAGCGAGGCGACCGGGGCGATGCCGGCGTGAGACAGCCGGAAGCCCTGTCGTCGAAGTTCGAGGCTGATGTCGTCGCCGCCGAGCGGCGGCTGGACGAAGAGCATCCGCGTCTTCCGGTGGGCGATACGCCGCAGCGCGGCAGCCAGTACGGCGATCACCCGGTCCCGGTCCGCGTCCAGCGAGAGCACCGGACCATACGGCACGTAGCCGACCTCGCCGACGAGAGGCAGTCTCCGCCCCAGCACCACCGCTCCACCGACCACTTCGGCACCCCGCTGAACGAAGACGTACAACGGCTCGAAACCGGCTGCTCTACGCACGTCCGCCCAAGCGGAGAGTTGAGCGACATCGCTTCCGGGCGCATTCCGCACGAGCCCATCCCACGTGGCGAGCGCCGACGTGTCGGGCTGGCGGGTCAGCGTTACTGAGAGCGGTTCGCGGCCGTCCCGGATTTCATTTGCGGCAGGCGGCACTCGACAAGCTCCGGTCCCGCGGCATGCCGCCTCCCCAGATGTCGCCTGATGTCGTACTGATCGCGTAGGGACACCTTATCCCGCTCGCCTGGTCGTCGGAGTAAAGCTGTTCAGCCCCATCGCAGGGCTCTCAATGCGACGGTACGATGCTAGTCGAGGCCGCACCGAAGCGTCGGGGGGGATCGACAGATGTCGCAGCTGGTTAGCCGAAGGTCGCTGCTGGTCTGTATCGGCGCCCTCGCGGCGGCAGTTTTGCTCGTCGTGGTTTTCGCCACCAATGGGGCCGCACCCGGAATGGCGACACCCCAAGCGGAATCCATCGATGGCGCCGGTGGGACGCTCCCGGTCGGCTCAGCCCTGCCTTCCGCAGCGCAGTGCACGGCGTATGCCGAGCAAGTCGGTTCTCATCGTGAGGCCGTGCCGGAGAACACGGCCGCGAACCTGTCGGTGCCGGGGCATCTGAAGCTTCCGCCGTGGCCCGACTCCACCTGGGATCCATCGGTGAACCGGCTGTTCGTGCCGCGCATCGATGGGCAGTACACGGGCACGACCGACCAGATCATCGTGTGGGGCGCCTGCAAGTGGGGCATCAGTCCCGATGTGGTCCGCGCGATGGCGATGCAGGAGTCCTCGTGGCGGCAGAGCACAGTTTCGGACTACGTCAACGACCCAGCATTATGCGTCGGCGGCTACTCAGTGCCATGCCCGACGAGCTTCGGCCTACTTGGGCTCAAGCACATCTATCGGCCGGGCTCGTGGCCCGACTCGCAGCAACACACGGCCTTTAACGTCGACTACGGGTTAGCCGTTATCCGTGGGTGCTTCGAGGGGTGGCTCACCTACCTCGGCAACGGTTACACTCCTGGCGATCTGTCGGGCTGTCTGGGCTGGCACTTCTCCGGAAGTAGTTGGAAGAATGATCTAGCACTCGGGTACATACAGCGCGTTCAGGGTCGGCTGGACGACCAGCCCTGGACCCGTTGGTAGCAGCATGGACCAGTCGTTTGTCCGCCGCGAACTTGGTGCCCTCGTTCGCGTTCGCCCCGGGGCCGATGAGCGGACAAGTACTGGCCCGAAGGTGGGATCCGGTCACCAAAGGAGACCCGTCACACCCAGCGTACCGGCCTCCTGTCGCCGACGTGCTGCGACGATTGGCTGATGATGCGGTGTTGGCATTCGCGAGCAGCGCGGCGGCGTCGAAGCGATTTACCGTGAAACGCAGATCTTAAGCGTTATTTAGTGCTAACGGGGCTTCGCCCCAGCCCGACGAGGCGTGCCT
>JAOPWF010000773.1 GCA_025965815.1 Mycobacterium sp. | reverse complement strand
GGCGTCGGCGGCGGCATCACCGCCGACTCTGATCCGGACGGCGAATGGGAGGAGTGCCTGCACAAGGCCGCGCCGATCGTCGGTGCGGCACCGGTCACGACGATCGCAGCCGGCACCGCTCGATAAGAATCTCCGCCAGCTGCTTCGGCTCACTGACCATGAGGTCGTGGCACGTGTCGAGCTGAATCATCGTCTGTACCCCGCCGATCGCGTCGATGCTCGCGAGCTGAGAACGCAGCGAGAGCGCCCGGTCCCGCAGCGTGAGAATCCAGGTCCGCGGCACGTCGGGGGGGAGGTCGCTGCGGTCGACGTCCTCGGACACAAGTAGGACCGACTCCCGGTAGATCCGGGACAGAGTGAAGTTGCGCTGCTCGCGGGTCATGCCGTTGCAGAAGCCGATTGACGCCGCTGCGCGCGGCACGTTGAACGGCTTTCCGCCCTTCGCCGCGAACCGTGCGATAGGGGCGAAAAAGCCGCTGAGGGTATCGATGATGGCGTTGCCCTGTCGCGGTACGAACGCCGTCGCCAGAACCATCTCGCGGACCCGCGAGGCTCCGAGCTTGGCAACCACGCCGGGCACCGTCACCCCGGCCATCGAATGCCCGACGATCACGATCTCGTCCAGTCCCGCTGCCTCGATATCCGCCACCACCGATTCGGCGGCGCCGCGTGGCGTCAGCGTGGCCAGATCACCGGGCTTGCCCGCCCGTCCGGGGAGATCGACCGCCAGCACCCGCAGGTCGGGCTCCAAGCGGTTGATCTCGGTGACTGTGCGCTCCCAACAGTCGGCGGCGTGGATGCCACCGTGGACCAGCACCAGTGTGGGTAGCGACATAGTGAAGGGGACTGTACCGAATCGGTCACACCCGGGCCCGCAGCACGGCGTCGTACAACTCACGGCGCGACGGTGCCCCCGGATGCGCGGCGATCACCTCCGCGCATGCATCCTTGACCCGCATTCCGGCGTCGACCAGCGCGTTGACCTCTGCGATCAGCGCCGCAACGTCGACGCTGGGCACCGCACCGGCCAGCACCACGGTGATCTCGCCGAGCACGCCATCGGCCGCCCATTCGGCGAGTTCGGCGAGCGACCCGCGCACGATCTCCTCGTGTGTCTTGGTCAGTTCGCGGCAGACGACGGCCCGCCGATCGGGGCCGAGGTGCTCGACCGCGTCGTGCAGGCAGGCCGCCAGGCGCCTCGGCGATTCGAAGAACACCGTCGTCCGCTGCTCAGCGGCGAGCGTCGCGAGCCACGCCACCCGGGCCGCGTGCCTGCGCGGCGCGAAACCCTCGAAGCAGAACCGGTCCGACGGCAGCCCCGACACCGCCAGCGCCGTCGTCACGGCGGACGGCCCAGGAAGGCAGCTGACCGGCACTCCGGCGTCCACGCACGCGGTGACCAGCCGGTAGCCCGGATCGTTGATCAGCGGCATACCGGCGTCGCTGACCAGCAACACCGTCGCGCCGCCCTTGATGTCCTCGACCAGGCCGGGCACCCGGGTCGCCTCGTTCTGGTCGAACAGGCTGACCACCTTGCCGGTGATATGGACCGCTAAGGCCTGCGCGAGGGTCCGGACCCGGCGGGTGTCCTCGGCGGCGACGATGTTCGCGGTGCCCAGCGCCGACACCAGGCGAGCGGATGCATCGGTTGGCAGGCCCAGCGGGGTCGCACCGATGAGCAGTCGACCTGGGCTCATCGGCGGGCCGGAGCGAAGCGACCGGGGAATGGCATGGCGCACAGCCTACGATCGCTTGCGTGACAGCCCCTACGGACGAGGCCGCGGCGCCGGAGCGCGCGGTCCCGGTCATCAGCCCGGCACCGCTGGTGCCGGTGGCCGACTTCGGGCCCGTCGACCGCTTGCGGGGCTGGGCGATGACGGCGGTCATCACGGCGCTGGCGACGCTGACGCGTTTCCTCAACCTCGGCTCCCCGACCGACGCCGGCACGCCGATCTTCGACGAGAAGCACTACGCGCCGCAGGCCTGGCAGACGCTGAGCAACCACGGTGTCGAGGACAACCCCGGGTTCGGCCTGGTGGTGCATCCGCCGGTGGGCAAGCAATTGATCGCCATCGGTGAGGCGCTCTTCGGCTACAACGGCCTCGGCTGGCGATTCAGCGGGGCGGTGTGCGGTGTCATCCTGGTGGCGCTGGTGGCGCGGATCGCGCGCCGGATCAGCCGGTCGACCCTCGTCGGCGGCCTCGCCGGCCTGCTGCTCATCTGCGACGGGGTCAGCTTCGTCGCCTCCCGCACGGCTCTGCTCGACGGCTTCCTGACGTTGTTTGTCGTCGCCGCCTTCGGTGCGTTGATCGTCGATCGCGACCAGGTGCGGGAACGCATGCACGTCGCGCTGCTGGAAGGGCGCATCGCGGAGACGCCGTGGGGCCCGCGGTTAGGGGTTCGCTGGTGGCGGTTCGGCGCCGGCGTGCTGCTCGGACTGGCGTGTGCCACGAAGTGGTCAGGGCTGTACTTCGTGCTGTTCTTCGGGCTGATGACCCTTGCGTTCGACGTGGCCGCGCGCCGCCAGTACCGCGTGCCCCGTCCCTGGCTCGGCACGTCGCGCCGTGACGTCGGGCCGACGGCGTATGCCCTGGGATTGATCCCGTTCGGGGTCTACCTCGCGTCCTATGCGCCGTGGTTCGCGTCCGAAACGGCCGTCAATCGCCATGAGGTCGGCCAGTCGATCGGTCCGGGTGGCGTGCTTCCGGATGCGATCCGATCACTGTGGCACTACACGTCGAAGGCCTACGAATTCCACTCCGGGCTGACCAATGCGGCGGGCAACCATCACCCGTGGGAGTCCAAGCCTTGGACATGGCCGATGTCGCTGCGGCCGGTCCTCTACGCGATCGAACAAGACAATGTTCCGGGTTGCGGCTCAGCGTCGTGCGTGAAAGCGGTGATGTTGGTCGGCACGCCGGCATTGTGGTGGCTCGCGGTACCCGTGCTGTTCTGGGCTGCGTGGCGGGCTGTTGTTCGCCGCGACTGGCGGTACGCCGTGATCCTGGTGGGCTACTGCGCCGGCTGGCTGCCGTGGTTCGCCGACATCGACCGGCAGATGTACTTCTTCTACGCGGCCACCATGGCGCCGTTCCTCGTCATGGCCATTGCGCTCATCCTCGGCGACATCCTGCACAAACCCAACCAGTCGTCGGAACGACGAACGCTCGGATTGATACTCGTCAGCTGCTATGTCGCCCTTGTCATTACGAACTTCGCCTGGATGTATCCCATTCTGACGGGCATACCGGTCTCCCAGGCGACCTGGAACATGGAGATCTGGCTACCCAGCTGGCGTTAGGTTCTTTGGCGCTCTTGGGTCTTTGCGTCGAGATTGCCGCCAAGGCTGGGTTCCTGAGGACTTCGCAACCCTGACGACAATCTCGGTGAATGTCAGTGGCGTCCGCACCATCGACGCATGGGGCCGGTATTTCTGGGGACCGAAGCGCTGGCGCGAGGCGAGCTCACTCGCGCTCAGCTGCGATGGAACTACCGGACGATCTACCGCGATGTGTACCTACCGAAGAACGCCAACCGGTCACTTCGGGAGAACATTCGCGGCGCTTGGCTGTGGTCCGGCCGCAGGGGCATCATCGCGGGACAGGCCGCGGCAGGTTTACACGGCGCGAATTGGATCGACGATTTCGCACCGGTCGAACTTATCGGTCAGTTCAACCGTCCCCCGCCCGGGATCTTGGTTCGCCGCGAGCGCATTCGGTCTGAAGACGTGCTCGAACGCGACGGGCTTCCGGTGACAACAGCGGCACGCACCGCCCTCGACCTCGGAAGGCACCTGCCCCGAGGAGTCGCTGTTGCCCACCTCGATGCGCTCGCTCGAGCGACAGGTGTGACGGCGGACGATGTTGCACCACTGGTAGCCCGGTTAAAAGGTGCTCGCGGCGTGCGCTTTTCGCAGACTGCCCGGCACTCATGGATGCCGGATCGCAATCGCCGAAGGAGAGCTGGCTACGGCTGATTCTCATCGACGCGGGCCTGCCCCCGCTGGTGACTCAGATCGAGGTGCGGCTCGGCACTGCGGTAGCTTACCTGGACATGGGTTGGGAGGACCCGATGGTCGCCGTCGAATACGACGGCGACCAGCATCGCACCGATCGGCGTCAGTATGTGAAGGACATCAACCGCGCCGAGATGCTGCAGCGACTGGGCTGGATCGTTGTCCGGGCGATCGCCGAAGACCGGCCGGCGGTCATCGTCGGACGGGTCCGCCGTGCGCTCGCCAGCCGCACCTAGGCGATCCTCCGGCGAGATTGTCACCAAGGCTGTCCCCTCCCTAGGGTTTCGCGACCCTGGCGACAATCTCGGCGCGCAGCGCGGGTTACAGCGGGTCGCGGGCGGCGGGACAGGACATGCAGCGTGGGCCCCCGCGGCCGGTCCCCAGCTCCGACGCCGATATCGACAGCACTTCGATACCCGAATCCTGCAGGCGGCTATTGGTTTCCACGTTGCGCTCGTAGGCGACCACTACACCCGGCGCAAGCGCCAGCGTGTTGTTGCAGTCGTCCCATTGCTCGCGCTCCGCTGTGACGGGGTCTAAACCGGTGTCGATCACCCGCAACCGGTCAATCCCCATCGCGTCCGCGGCCGCCTTGACGAACGGGGCGGCGTCGTCGATCTTGACGCCGCCGGCTGTGCGTCGAATGGTGAACGCCGACAACGAGTCAACGATATTCGGATACATCACGACGGCGTCGGTGTCCACCATGGTGCAGACGGTGTCGAGGTGCATCTGCGCACGCTCCTGGGCGATCGGCACAGCCAGCACCGTATGCGCCAGGTCGTCGTCGAAGAGACTGCGCGCCAACGCCTCAGCCCCGGCAGGTGTGGTGCGCTCCCCCACGCCGACGGCCACCACGCCCGGGGAGAGCAGGAGCACGTCACCACCCTCGACCGGTGCGGTGTGCGACTCGTAGGCGCGACGCACCCCGGTGAACCGCGGGTGGTGGGCATAGATCAGGTCGGTGAGAGACGTCTCGCGGGCCCGCGCCGGCAGCGCCAGTGACGTGATGACCACCCGCGGACCGATCCAGATCGACGAATCACGGGTGAAGAGCAGATTCGGCAGCGGCTCGATGACGAAATCGCCGCCATGGTGCATCAGGCGCACCAGCGAGGAGTCGGCGCGCGCGGCCGACGGCAGCTCGGTGAAGGTCATACCTGCCATCAGGATGTGGGCCAGCGGCGCCGGCTCCAGGGTGCGCAGATAGGCCGAAAGCTCTTGTGCCAGCGGCAGGCCGAGCCGTCGGGCGTCGACCGCGGCGGCGATCCCGTGCATCCGCGCCGCGCCACTGGACAACGCTTCGGTCAGCAGGTCCGACAGCAGCAGGACCTCGACACCGCGTGACCGCAACAGTCCGGCGAACGCGTCGTGCTCCTCCTGAGCGCGCGCAACCCAGGGCAGGCCGTCGAAGAGCAGCTTGTCGTTGTTGCGCGGGGTGAGCCGCTGCAGTTCGGCGCCCGGACGGTGCAGGATCACGGTCCGCAACGTGCCGACCTCGGAATTGGAGCCCAACCGGGTTTCCGTCACAGATAGCACCGTAGCCTTAGCCGCCACCTCAACTATTGTTAAGGTCTATGAACGAGCATGAACTCACCCCGGGCGACATGGCCGTGCGCAGCGGCGTCGCGGTGTCCGCCCTGCATTTCTACGAACGCGAAGGCCTGATCAGCAGCCGTCGGACCAGCGGCAATCAGCGCCGCTACGCCCGCGAGACACTGCGCCGGGTGGCGTTCATCCGCATGTCGCAGCGCCTGGGCATCCCGTTGGCCCGTATCCGTGCCGCACTGGCGACACTGCCCACCGACCGGGTGCCGACGAGCAAGGACTGGGGGCGACTGTCCGCGGGTTGGCGCCAGGATCTCGACGACCGGATCATGCACCTGGAGCGGCTGCGCGACAACCTGACCAGCTGCATTGGATGCGGCTGCCTGAGCCTGCGCAGCTGCGCACTCTCCAACCCTGGTGACGTGCTGGCCCACCAGGGTCCTGGGGCCGTTCGGCTCTGAACCCTCGAACGCGTGTGCGATACAATCGTGTGCGTGACTTTGGCGGTTCAGGGCTCCCTCTTCGACCACGACGAACGTCGTTGGCTCGGCGACGGCGCATGGATCGACGTCCATTCCGGCTGGCTGAGCGACACGTCGGCGGATCCCCTGTTCGATGAGCTCACCGAGGGCGTGCCGTGGCGTGCCGAACGCCGGCCGATGTATGACCGCGTTGTTGACGTGCCGCGGCTGGTCAGCTTCCACGATCTCGCGACCGAGCCGCCGCCACATCCCCAGATCGAGGAACTCCGGATCCGCCTGAACCAGATATATGCCGAGGAGCTGGGCGAACCGTTCATTACCGCCGGGCTGTGCCTGTACCGGGATGGCACCGACAGCGTCGCGTGGCACGGCGACCGGATCGGCCGCAGCAAGAAAGAGGACACCATGGTGGCCATCGTCAGCCTGGGGGCGACGCGGGTGTTCGCGCTCCGCCCGCGCGGCGGCGGGTCGTCATCGCGGCTGCCGCAGGGCCACGGGGACCTGATCGTTATGGGCGGCTCGTGCCAACGCACCTGGGAGCACTCGGTTCCGAAGACGTCCAAGCCGACCGGTCCCCGAATCAGCATCCAGTTCCGGCCGCAGGGCGTGCGCTGAGCGTCAGCCCTTGGCAGCCGCGGCGGCCGCGGTGAACAGGTCCTTGGCTCGCTGCAGGTTCACCGGGACGACCGGCTGGTTGGGCACGACGAGCGGGTTGGCCGTAACCATGACCAGTTCGTTGTCCATATACGCGACGTAGTTGTAGAGCTCACCGGTCTTCGGTTGACCGTTGATGGTCGCCGTCAACTGGCGGTGAGTGCCGAGGGTCTGCGCGCCCCGGATCTGTGGTGAGTCGACAACGTCGACCACGCCGGTGACGCTGCCGCCGGAGTAGGTGACGTGTTTACAGTCGGTCGCCGCCTTGCTGTCGAACGGAACCTTCGTGTTCGTCTCGATGGCGATCGCGATGAACCGGTTGCCCTCGCCTTCGGCGATCACCGCTGCCATATTGCCCTGCAGCCCGGACGGCAGCGTCTGACCGAGGCCGAAGTTGGCGCATCCGGCCGGGTCGAACTTCATGCCCGGAGGGAGGGTCTGCGGCGCCAGCAGCTTGGGGTCAATACCCGTGGGGCCCACATCCGTGACATGAAATTGCGGGCCGAAGGTCGACTTGACGGACTTGACGTTGGCAATGTTCGGTGCGGAAGACTGCGGGTCGCCGGACTTGCCAGTGCCGCAAGCGGCGA
Organism: Mycobacterium sp.; assembly: GCA_025965815.1. Taxonomy (GTDB): domain Bacteria; phylum Actinomycetota; class Actinomycetes; order Mycobacteriales; family Mycobacteriaceae; genus Mycobacterium. Next base: position 9,578 of record JAOPWF010000773.1, on the reverse strand, counting down.
GCAGGCCAACGCATCCGGCCGCGAGCACCATCCTCGGGTTCAGCATCGCGGCCAATCTACCAACGGCTGCGTTCAGCCGCGCAACGCCGACACGGTTTTCCCGAGCAGCGCCGCGGCGAAGTCCGGTCCTAGCGGAGGATTCGGCGATCCGGGATCCGTGACCACCGCGACGAAAGTGACGTAGTCGCCCAGATAGGCAGTGAATGTGTGCGCCTGCGAGTCGGTCTCGGTACCACCCTCGACGACGTTCTTGACGGTGGAGGCCATGCCCACGGTTTGGGCCCCCTCGATAGCCGGGGCGTCAACCAGGTTCACCGTCGCCGTGGTGTGCCCCGACGCCAGCGTCCACCGGGCGCAGTCGGCCACCACGGATGGGTCGAGGGTCACAGGCGCCGGCAGCGGACCGGTCACGATTGCGTAGACGATGCCGCCGGGGCCAGATCCGGAGATTCCCTGCACCGCTGGTCCCTCCGCCACCGGGTTGGCCAGCGCCGCGCACTGCGGCGGATCGGCGACCCCGTCCGGGCCGAGGCCCCACACGCCAGCTGGCCCGGCCGGAGCGGAACTGTCGGAGACTTCGTAATCGCGCGGCAGTTCCCCGCGAAGTCGCCTGATCTTCGCCGGGTCGATCGCGACGGCGGCGCCGGCCGACGTCGTTACCGGCGCTCTCGTCGGCGTCCGTTCCGGGGACTGGGCGCATGCCGCAAGGAAGAGCGCCATCACCGCGATGAACCCGAACAGGCGCACGCCCGTTGATACCACAGAGAGTGCTTAGAAAATCCTGGGAACAACCTAGGCGCGCCGGGCGATTGAACCCAGAAGGTACTGGTCGATCGACGGACTGGAGGCTGTCATGAACACAGGACGAGTTGTGGCAGCCGATACAGTGGCTGTGGGGCCGTCGCCGGCTCGGCAGAAACCGGTCGGCCTGCCGGTCCTGGTAGCTCCCAAGCGGGACGTCTGACGCGCCCCTCCCTCGAATTAACTTACCCCTTCGTCGATTCCTGCCTTTGCTGTGAAGGGTAATTTGTGGACCGGTGCGCAACTATTGAGTAGTGCAACGAACAATTAACTGTACCAAACACAATTGCAGTGGAAATGATTAGAAGTTTTCGAAATCAGTGGGAATCAAACTATTTCACAACGGGTTCCATAATGTGTGGCCACCACGGACCGTCTAGGTCGCGAAGGGTCGGGGCAACACCTCACGCGGGTGTTGAGCAATAAAATTCCATATCGGAGGCACCATCATGAATAAATTGACATTTGCCACAATGGCGGGTAGCGCGATAGCTGCACTGGCATTGGGATCAGCCGCGTCCGCCCTGGCGGGTCCATCGGGCGTCGGGTCGGCACAGGACACCGTGAACACCTTGGAAAGCAGCGGCTACACAGTCGTCCTGAACAAGATCGGCACGAGCCCACTCGATCGCTGCACGGTCGCATCCATCCGCCCTGGCGAAACTGTTACCCGCCGCGTCCACGACGGACCCACAAACGTTGCGGTGAACGAAATCGTCTACCAGACCGTGTATTTGACGGCGAACTGCTGACGACGGTCATCTCTGACAAACACATCACCACCCGTCATCGCCTGAGCTGTAAGCAAATCGCAGTTCAGCGTGAACCAGACCGGTGAAGCGCACAGACAGGAAAGGTACGGCCATGAAGCATCTCGTTTTGACCACCGTCGCCGCGGGCGCGCTGGCAACCGCCGCCCTGGGATTGGCCGGGAGCGCCAACGCCGCGCCGTCCGGGCCCTCGACGGTCGAGCAGACGATCAACCAGCTGCAGGCCAGTGGCTACAAAGTGGTCCTCAACAAGGTGGGCACCGGCTCGCTGGACCAGTGCTCCGTGAGCCAGGTCCGGCCGGGACAGACCTACTCGCGGACGGACTCCGGGGTACCCGGTGCCGGTCACGACGTCGTCACCACGGTCACCTCGAAGACCGTCTACGTCGACGTTGCATGCTGATCTGCAAGACGCAGGACAATCGGGGGACCCCCACCATGGGCGTCCCCCGATCGTTGTGGAGAGTCGACCGGTCAGCGGTTGAGTCGCCAGATGTCGGTTGACATCACGGTCGCGAAACCACACCACAGCGAGTAGGGCACCAACGCCGCTCCGGCCTGGCGGTTGGCCTCGCCGGTCCGGCGAGCCAGGTCTGCGCTGCTGGCGGTCAGCGCCGCCGCGGCTATCGCCGATGTTCCGAGTTTGTGGCGATTGAAGAACAACCAGCTCCAGCCGGCGTTGAGGACCAGGTTCGCGGCGAGGGCGACCGTGTACGACCGCGCCTTCGCATCATGGCCGTCGGCCCGCAGCCGGTCCAGCGCGGCGGCGGAGGTCACCGCGATATCGCCGTACAACAAGGTCCACGCCACGGGGAAGACGGCGTTCGGCGGAACGTACTTCGGTTTCCGCACTCGCCGGTACCAGGTATCCACGCTGGAACGGCTTGCCAGGCGGCCGATTACAGCAGCTCCGCCGGTGGCCAAGATTGTCCCGAGCAGGGTGGAGGGGCGCATAGCCGAAAGCTACCCGAGCGCCAGGCCCACCAAACTCGGCCGGAATGGACCGTCAGGAATTGGTCACCTGCCGGGCCACCACGGTGTTTCCTATTCCGGTCGAACTTGCTGCTCCTTATCAACGAAGTGGTTGATCTTGACTGCGAGGGCAAATCGTTGCGTGTTCAAATGGATCCGCCTGAACTGGCTACGGTTTGATGGTCGCGATCGCAACTACCTGGAGCCGAAGAACGCCGGAACTGCGCAGGCAACCGGCCTGGCGCCACCCGTAGGCAGCGAACGGCCCCTCCAACCGGATTCCAATCGAGGGTGGTTACGCTCCCGTTCGGTTTAACCTCCGCCGGTTGTTTGCCGACCGTAGGCTACGCCTCAGATCCCAACGGACAGGAGACCAAATGAAGAAGTTGACAGCAGCCAGCGGAGTCGCCATCACCGCTGTCGCGCTGAGCCTCGCGCTGGCCGGCTGTGGCTCGGACACCAAGACCGAGACCAAGACCTCAACATCGACTTCGACATCGACGAGCACCACCACCTCCGCGAGCGCAGCGGCCCCTACGTCCGCGCAGGCGTCGGGACCCAACAAGACGATCGTCGACTACATCAAAGAAAACGCGATCACCGAAACTCCTGTCCACCGAGGCGATCCCGGCTCCCCGGCGATTAACCTGCCCTTCCCGCCCGGATGGGAAGACGCCGGAACCCGCACTCCGGAATGGGCTTACAGCGCGATTCTCGCCACCGACCCTGCCTTCGCTGCCGACCCACCCACCATCATCGCGATTGTCTCCAAGCTCACCGGAAACGTCGACCCCGCCCAGATTCTGAAGTTCGCTCCCGGCGAGTTGAAAAACCTGCCCAGTTATGAGTCCATGGGTGACGGATCAACGAGCCAGCTCGCCGGTTTCGATGCTTACCAGCTGGGCGGCACCTACATGAAGGACGGCGTCAAGCGGATCATCGCCCAGAAAACCGTGACGATTCCCGGCTCAGACGGCCTTTATGTGCTGCAGCTCAACGCCGACGGTCTTGAGAACCAGATGGATCCGTTGATGCAGGCGACAGACGTCATCGACAAACAGACGACGATCACACCCTGAGCCGTCCGTCAGCAGAATCCGACCAATAGTTGTCCGCGCGTAGCTTGAGCCTGCGCGCGGACAGCTGTGGGTGGTCCCACACCCGTTCGCCGGTCGCCGTCGCGATCGCCTCGGCCCTCTGCTCTGCGGCCTGCGCACCCGCCGAATCGCGATGTAGCGCTTCAACATCCGATAACAGCGCCAAGTACAGTGGTGAGAAGATCCGCCGGCCGCCATGCGAATGCACCGCAATGGCGTCACGCACTTCGTCAGTAGTGTCGAACCCTGCGGGTCCCATGGCGCGAGCCCACCCACGGATGATTCGCGACCCGCGGACGAGCTCCACTCATCGCTGCGCTGGTTCGTCCAGGTCCGGATGTATTACGCGGGCTTCAACAGCCATATGACCGAACGGGTACGCCGGCCCATCGTGATGGTCAACGCGCCCTAGCGGTCAGGCGCGCGAGATTGCCGATGCCGCCTCGATCTGCTCTGGTGTCGGCCGCACGCCGGTGTAGATCTCGAACTGTTCCGCCGCCTGGAGGGCGATCACCTCCGCCCCGGTGATGACCTTCTTGCCTGCTGCGCGGGCCGCAGTGATCAGCGGGGTTTCGGACGGCAGCGCGACCACGTCGAAAACGGTGTCGGCCGCCGCGATGGTGTCCTCGCCGAAGGTGCTCAGCCGCTCCTCGGGACCGCCCGACATGCCGACCGGCGTGACGTTCACGATCACCGATGCCGTCAGCGAGTCCACCTCCGGCGCGTAACTGTAGCCGAGCCGGTCCGCGAGTTCCCGGCCGGCGGTCTGGTTGCGCGCGACCACCGTGCCATGGCGAAAACCGCTGTCCCGGAACGCTGCTCCGACGGCGTTAGCCATGCCACCACTTCCGTGGAGGAGCACAGATGCATGCGGATCGAGATCGTGCTGGTCGATGAGCCGCTCGACGGCGATGTAGTCGGTGTTCGACGCGACGAGGAAACCGTGATCGTTGACGATGGTATTGACCGAGTTGATGGCTCTGGCCGACTCCTCCATCTCATCGACGAAGGAGATGACGTCCCTCTTGAACGGCATCGACACCGAGCAGCCCCGGATTCCCAGTGCCCGGACACCGGCGATCGCGGCGCCGATGTCGTCGGTCGTGAAGGCTTTGTAGATGAAGTCCAGTCCCAGCTGCTCGTAGAGATAGTTGTGAAATCTGGTCCCGATGTTGCTCGGTCGTCCCGCCAGCGATATGCACAGCGTGGTGTCCTTGCTCAACGGCGGTCGCATCTATCCCACCGACCGGATCGCCTGGCGGGCGACATCGTAAATCTGGCGATACTCGTCTTTGGTCATCACCAGATCATGCAGGCGTGGGACATCGATCACGGTGGTAACCGTCGCGGGATCGTCGCGGTCCCAGTTGGCGCTGAAGCGATCCAGGATGGCGCGCATCGAGTAGTTGTCCGGCAACACCCGGGCCGAGAACCTGTCGACACCGTCGCTGCGGGCCGCCACCGCGAGCGCTCCCATCAGAAAGGTGCCGATACCGCGGGATTGGTATGCGTCGGCGACCGTGAACGCAACTTCGGCGAGCTTCGGGTCATGCTCGTCGCGGACGAAGCGGGCATCCGCGACGACCGGCCCGTCGACACCGTCGGTCATCACCCAGACGAAGTGGTCCACATAGTCGACCTCGAACAGGTACGCCATCAATGAAGGGGTGGGCTCCCGCGTCGACAGGAACCGGCGATACAGCGTCTCGCTGGAGAACTGGACCGGCCCGTTGTCGGTGCGCTCAATGTCGCCAGGCAGCGCGGGGCGCAGCATCAATTCGGTCCCGTCCCGCACGCGAATGGGTATGGGCGTGATGTAGGCAGCGAGGCGCTGGCGAGCGGTGCGGACCAGCCGGTCCATGATGCCGGGGACTTCAACCATGGTGGCGAACGCCTGTTCACCGCCGACCCATCCCGTCAGCCGCTCCGTGGCGATCACCGTCGCCGTCCGGGGCGCGTCGCGCAGCAAGGCGATCTCGCCGACGATCAGGCCAGGCGACAGCTCCGCCACGGTCGTGACATCCTCGGCGCCGGTGTGCCGCACCTCCGCTCGACCGCTGCCGATGAGGAGGAATGACACGGCTCGCTCGCCCTGGCGCATCAGCACCTTCCCGCGCGCGGCCCGAAGCGGCTGCAACTGGACGGCCAACGGCACCAGGTCGTCGGTGGAGCAACCGGCGAAGACGTCCAGAGCGGTCAGCTCGTCAGCCCGAACGCCAGTCAATTCGGCCACGGGTCTCGTTGACTCACTGGCGCCACCCTGCCGTGCTGCCGTCGTTGACATGGTCCGATGAGACGTAGGTTACGGTGTCAGATCTTCGCGCGGCAAGGACGCCGAGCGGCTGTCACGGCGTATCGCGAGGTGGGAGACGGCGACGCCGGCCAGTGGTTCGGTGAACGGTGGACTTGGTCAACCGTAGGATGTCAGCCAACCGTCAGAATTTGGGGGAGGCAATGCCGCGACTTGGCACTTTGCGTGGCCCGTTCGCTTCTCAGCAGTGGGCGTGGTGGCTGACAAGACACAGCCTGACCGCAACGATGCGTTCATCGTGCAACTCGAATTGTCGTTTGGGAAGAAATATCGCGATCGCGCCATCAATCGCAGGACTTGGCCGGGTTGGAAAATGAAGTGCGCGGCGTCTGCGAAGAGCACGGGGCCAGACTGATCAGTTTCAAGCGAACCGGCCACGATGCGCAGCTCGCGATCGAATGCCGTCAATCGGGTTCAGCTGTCGAAAATGGTCCGCAGCCTGCGATATGTGTCGAACCGCGAACTGCGCCGGCAACACCGGAGCCAATCCGGCCGCAATCAGATTGTCCCCGAACCGCTTCGCCGCCTCGTCACACGGCGACGCTGACCGTCGGAACTGTCCGGCGCCCACTGTGCAGCCGCGATTTTGATAACCCCTGTGAGCTGGGACAAACACCCCAGTGCAATAACGACCGAACAGAATTTTCGAATGCAAGGGTCCTGACAGCGTCAATACCGTTGTCCTTCAAATGCTTTGCCTTGAGCAGTAGCGCGCCGCGCATCAAAGCGGGACCGACAGCATGGGGTACGACGCCATAACGTGGGTACAAGCTACGTCAGTTGCGGGTCGGTTCGATTCAGAGCGGCCCGGGTGCGCGCCAATTCTGGCAGCGGGCTGTCAGTGGGGATGCGGCTGCTGACGTGGATGAGCGCCGCGCGCGCGGGCTGGCCGCGGAGTTCGAAATCATCGAGGGCGGCACGCAATTCGAAGAGGGTCGCGCCCTGGCGGCGGCTCATTTCGAGGGCGGACGTGATGTCTGCTTGCCGTGCGCCTGGTTCGGCGTGGGTTTGGGCGCGCAGCCGCAGCAATTCGGCGTCATAGAAGTGCATTTCGGTGTTGCGGGCCAAAGTCAGTGCCGTGTCCAGCCGGTCGCGGGCCTCCTCGGGTCGGCCGGCGGCGATCAGTAGCCGCCCGAGCAAGGCGTCATAGATGGTGCGGTAGTGGTTCAGCCCGAGCGCGCGCCAAGTGTCGAGGAAATCACTGACGGTCGTGATGTGAGCCGTCAGTTCGGTCGGGTCGACGTCCTCGGCGCTCAAGGAGGCCATCGCCCGGACGCAGGCCTGCTGGGTCGCCGTGATCAGCAGCCACATGTCTAAGCCGTGCAGCTCGGCTTGCGTGCTCATTTCAACGCCGAGGATCGTGGCGCGGTCGAGTTGATGCGCTTCCATGCGCACCCAAGTCTCGATGCAACGCACGGAGGCGAGGGTGTTCGCACCCATGGGGAAGGCGAGTCCCTCGACGCGGCGTGCTGCCTGCGCCAGCCCGGCCTCGGCCCCGGCGAGGTCGCCGTGAAGGAGGTGGGTCAAGGCGACATGTTCGAGCGCCACCCCGATTGGAGCGAGAGGACCGAACCGAAAGTCGGCAATCTTGTGGTCGTCTTCTGCGGTCAGGCCGGCCGTGACGTGCTCGAGGTGAGACCCCGCGGCTTCGAAATCGCCGCGAAGCCAGACCACTTCCCCGAGTAGAGCCTCGATTGCGCCATATAACCACCACCTTCCCCAATCGATGCCCGCGCGCAGCGACTCGAGGACCTGGACTGCCCGGCTTAGATCCGCACGCGCGGTGTAGTAGCCCGCGAGGGCGTCCAACGCCCAGACCGGCTCGTCGGCTCGCAGGTCGATCCCACTCAGACGCAGGTAGCGCTCGAAATCCGCGGCGGCGGCGCGGCTGTGATAGCCCTCTACGGCGACGGTGAGGAAGCCTCGCCGGAACCGCAGCGCCATCTCGCGCCGGTCGCGGTCCTGACCCGGACGACAGCGTTCGAGCCCGGCGATGCCGAGGGTCAGAAAGCTGCGGGCCTCGGCCAGCGCCCCCCGACTGCGGGCGGCCGATGACGCCCGTTGGTAGGCCGAAGCCGCCTCGAGGAACCGCCCGGCTTGCTGATAGTGGTCGGCGACCAGGCGCCAGTCCGGGTCTCCGCCGACACCGATCAGGGCGTCGGCCACCCGGGAATGTAGCTGCCGGAGGACGCTGGGCGGCGCCAGTTCGGCGGCGACCTCGCGCAGCAGCTCGTGGCGAAACCGCCAACCTTTGATTCCCGACGGCTCCAGGACCAGCGCGTCCTCCAGTTCGTCGATGACGTCGTCGACCTCGTCATCGCTCAGGTCGACCACCGAGCACAGCAGGCCACGATCCAACTGGCGGCCGATGATGGCGGCGGCCTCCACCACCGGCACGACGTTTGCGCGGGCGCGCAGCCGGGCGAACAACGGCTCGTACAGCGCCTCGGGCACCCCGGTCTCGCTCAGTCCGTTGACGACTTGTTCGATGTAGAACGGAACCCCGTCGCAGCGCGTGGCGACCGCGGCTCGGTCCTGGCCTGTCAGGCCCGGATTCAGAGCGCGGATCAGCGCTTCGGACTGCTGCTCGGTCAGCGGTTTGATGTCGAATACTTTGACCGGCCACGCGGCCGGCAGCCAGTCACCGGGGCGTCCGGTCACGACCACCAGCAGCCGGCCGTGGGCCGCTTCCAGCAGGGAGCCGACGATCTCCATGGTTGATGCGTCGAACCAGTGCGCGTCGTCGGCGATGACCAAACCAGCACGGTGACCTACACACGCCAGCAGGTAGTCGTGTACCGCCTGCTGGATCAGGTCGTAAAGTTTTCGGCCCTCGGCGGGCACCGGCTCATAGCCGTGCGCGGGGCCGATGCGCAGCACCGGCGCCAACAGCGGAACGACGCTCACGGCGTCTAGCCCGCAGGCCCGAACCTCGGCTTGGAGGAGTCGGAGCCGCTCGGCCTGATCAGTACCGCGATCAATGCCGCAGCGGCGTTCCAGCAGGATGCGCACCGGGTACAGGCCGGCGTCGGTGTGAAGCGGCGACCCCACCAGTTCCAGCACGACCGCCCCGGAGGGTTCAACCAGCTCGCCGGCGGCGGCCGCCAGCCGGGACTTGCCGATGCCCGGTTCACCGCGAAACACCACACCCGCAGGAGCCAACGTCCCCGTCTGGGCCCGTGCCCAGAGCTCCGCCAACGGTCCGAGCTCGCGGTCGCGGCCCACCAGCGGACTGCGATCCAACCTGGCCGGTTCGGCCCGCTCACCCAGCACCCGGTGATGGGCGATCACCCCCTGAATACCCTTGACCGCCGCAGCCGGACGCGCCTCCAAATCGAACCCGTTGCGCACCAGCGGCGCGACCGCATCAGAGATAACCACCGTGCCGGGCTGGGCCAGACCCGACACCCGCGCCGCCAGATTGGCGCCCAACCCGTACACGTCGTCCTGGGCGGTGTCCAGATACACCAGCCCCCGGTGCACCCCTACTCGGGCAGTGATCTCAACCCCGAAGCGCCGCTTGGACTGTTCGCTCAGCCGGGCCACCTGACGGGTGATCTCCAAACCGGCGAAGACCGCGCGGCTCACATCGTCTTCATGGGCTATCGGGTGACCGAAGACGGCCAG
>JAOPWF010000772.1 GCA_025965815.1 Mycobacterium sp. | reverse complement strand
CCGCTGATGACCTTCTCGCGGCTGAACGGCTCGGTGACGCCGCTGCGCTTGACCACCGCGAGCACCGCCGTCTCCACCGTGGTGAATCGGCGGCCGCATTCCGGGCACGACCTGCGCCGGCGGATGGCCTGGCCCTCGTCGGTCTCACGGGAATCGACCACCCGGGAGTCGGGGTGACGGCAGAACGGACAGTGCATGACTGCTCCTTCGCCGCGCCGACAATCGGGTACCTCGAACGACTCCGAGAGTACCTGCGCGAACCCGTGGCGGCCCGATGCCCGCGTATTTGGTACCTGCCCACCCCGTTCGCCGACGATCGACTTTGTGCGGCAGCAGGATTCACCGCGCACCGTGGGTGTCCTCAGCCGACTGGGGCGATCAGCGTCTGGCCGGCGTCGAGCGCCGCGGAGTCCAGCTCGTTGAGTTCGCGGATCCGCTGGACGACCTGTCCGACCGGCGCATCCGGCGCGACCCGCGCCGCGACGTGCTGCAATGTCTCCCCCGCCTGGACCTGGACCACCGCCAGCCGGTCGGGAACCGGTACTGAGGTGCCCACGACCCCGCCGAACTGGGCCACCACACCGAGCCACACCGTGATCAACGCGGCCAGCAGGGCGAGCCCGACGGTCGCCGCGGGGGTGATGGGACGCGGCCGGTGCGGCGCCCGTGTCATCAGCACCCCGGTGCCCCGGTACCGCATCGGTGCACCGGACGGGCGCCGGTAGGCCGGGTGCCGCCGTGGGTGGCCGGCCGTGACACCCGGACCCCGCCGGCCGTCCGAGTGAGACGGACCGTGCGCAGGCCGCACAGCCGGTCGGGCCGGGCCCTGCCGAGTCGCGACGAGTGTCATCTTCCTGCCTTTCGCTTGGCCGCTGTTCGCTCTTGTGTTCGAAGGTACTCGCTCATGTGTTCGATGTCCGAACATGTGATCGATTCGTAGCCGAACGATAAAACAGCCCACCGACAAATCCCGGTGGCCTCATGCGTCACAGCGGCCCGGCGCGACACGCCTCGAACACATGTTTGATTATCGGGCCGGTGCGGACTAGATTCGGCGCCATGAGCGACAGCAGCGACACAGGTGAGAAGTCTGCGGAGACCACCACCGCACGCCGGCTTCACGATGCCGGGCTGACCGAGCGCCAGCGCACCATCCTCGATGTCATCCGTGCCTCGGTCACCACCCGCGGCTACCCGCCGAGCATCCGGGAGATCGGTGACGCCGTCGGCCTGACCTCCACGTCGTCGGTCGCCCACCAGTTGCGCACGCTGGAGCGCAAGGGCTATCTGCGTCGCGATCCGAACCGACCCCGGGCCGTCGACGTCCGCAGCGCCGATGAGGCCGCCGAGGCCGCCGCCTCGACGGTCACCACCGACGTCGCAGGATCGGACGCCCTACCGGAACCCATCTACGTGCCGGTCCTCGGGCGCATCGCCGCCGGCGGTCCGATCCTTGCCGAGGAGGCCGTCGAGGATGTCTTTCCGCTTCCACGCGAACTCGTCGGGGAGGGGTCGCTGTTTCTGCTCAAGGTCGTCGGCGAGTCCATGGTCGATGCCGCGATCTGCGACGGCGACTGGGTGGTCGTGCGTCAGCAGAACGTCGCGGACAACGGCGATATCGTCGCAGCCATGATCGATGGCGAAGCAACCGTCAAGACCTTCAAGCGTGCCCGCGGCCAGGTGTGGCTGATGCCGCACAACCCGGCGTTCGACCCGATTCCCGGCAACGACGCCGCCGTCCTGGGCAAGGTCGTCACGGTCATCCGCAAGATCTGACGTCTTGGGGATACCGGCAGGCTACTCGCCTTTCGCGAAACCGTTGGCCCGGGCGAGGTCTTCACTGGAGAACCAGATTTCGGCGTCCACGTCACCATACGAGACGCTGTCCGGTGTGTAGTACAGCCCGGAGCGCACGTTGCCCTTGACCGGATAACCTTGCGGCGCCTGGCGCGGATCCCCCAGCAGCAGCGCAATGGCCGGGCCGGGCACCGAATTCCCAGGCGAATCCCTGTTGTCCCCGGTTTCGGGGCTTTCCGCAAGCGTCTCGCCGGGGGCCGCAGCGGCGCCGAACCCGCCCGCCAGGTGCTGCGGTACATGCGAGCTGTCGCCGTCGCCGGGCGTCCAGACGCGTGGCAACCCGTCGACATTCAGCGCCGCGTGCCGCCCGCTGTTCATCTCGGCGTCGGATTCGATGCGCGACGGCGCCGTGTCGACCGCATCGGGGTTCTCCTCGTAGAAGGCCTCGTCGGCGTCGATGGGCTCGTCGTCGGAGGCGGATTCGCGACCGGACACACCTCGTGCGGCCAGTCCGCCAATACTCGCCACGGTGGCCCACCGCTCGGCCGACTCGCGCGACTCGCGGACGTCCGGATCCGGCCACCCGGGGGACGAGTAGCCGGCCATCTCCATCTCGTGCTCGGCGAACCGCGACCCGCGCGCGTCGATGTCGCTGTCGGGCGACCAGTTCTCGGCCGCGACCGAGCCGTAGCCGGTCGCGACGCCGGCTCCAGGGCCGCCGGTCGGTAGCTCCTCCATGTCGTCCGAATGGCGCCGACGGCGACCCAAGGAGAGTGCGCCCACCAGCAGCCCGGCCAGCAGCAGCGCCGCGGCGATGAGGATCGGCCAGTACCACCAGAGCCACGTGAACGCCTTGTCGGCGTTCGCATTCGGCGTCGCAGTAACCGGTGATTTCGGCAGGTACTGACCCGGCACCCGCAGGCCGGCCAGCGACGCGGCCAGGCTCGGCGGGGTGGTCGTGAATTTGTCGGTCGTCTTGTTCCAGGAGACATCGCCGCCGCTGAATCTCTGCGTGACGACTTCACCGCTCTCGGTCTGGTCCGCTATGGGCGCACCCAGGGTCCCCGTCGCGCCGCCGAGCTTCGCCCACGCCGCGTTCATGGCTCCGCGGACGATCACCGCGCCGTAGTCGGGCGTCCAGAAGATGACCGGCTTGTCCGCGGCCGCGAAGGTGCTCATCCGGCTGGCCGGGGCCAGGCCGCCGTCGACCTCGTTGGATGTCGGGAAACCCAGGTCACCCTGCGGGCCGCCGACAGAGGCGTATTTCGCGAGTACCTGGCCGGTCACGACGTTCGCCCCGGTGGCGGGGCTGAAGAAGATCTTGCCGCCGGCGAAGTCCTGCCCCGCGCCACCGTCGCCGATCGCATACTGCGCGCCCTGCTTGGCGCCCAGTGGCCCCAACGGACCGCCCGCGGCTCGGCGGGCCGCGTTGATGGCCGAGGTGGCGTCGTTCGGGACGTCAAGCCCCGTCAGCTGTGCCGCCAATTCGGGCGGTGTCGTGGTGAAGGCCTTGGTCTGCCGGTTCCAGGACAGCTGGCCACCGGTGAACGCCTGGGTTACGCCGTCCCCGTTGTATGTTTCGTCCTCGGCCGGTACCCCGAGTGGGCCCGCCGACCCACCGAGTTTGTCCCACGCGGCGTTGATGGCTCCACGGACCACCCGAGCCCCGGTATCCGGCGTCCAGAAGATCACCGGCTTGTCGCCGGCGCTGAAGGTGGTGTTGCGGCTGTCCGGGCTGACCCGGCCCGGCCCCTCGTCGATGGTGGGGAATCCCAGGTCGCTGTCGGCCGGCCCGCCCAGCGACATGTACTTGTCGAGGATCGCTCCGCCCATGATGTGGGCGCCGGTATCGGGGGTGAAAAAGATCTTTCCGCCGGCGAAGTTCTGGCCGAAGCCATCGCCTATCGGGTAGACGCCGCCGTCCTGCGGCCCGAGCGGACTTGTGGGGCCGCCGCTGGCATCCCACGCCGCAGTGATGGCGTCGTTGGCGTCAGTATCGGGGGACGCGCTCGCGACCGGAGCCAGCAGTACGGCCGCCGCTGCCGCCGTCACCAGACCGAGTGTCGCCCTGCCCCACATGCTTCGCTGCCCCGTCATGCCCCTCCCGCGGTTCCGGCAAACATGCCCCGATATGGCGCGTCCGTCAACTCTGCGGCAGCGGGCGACGATGACGAGGCATATCGCCGAGATTGCGGAAGCGGGTACCCGGCCGATCCCGAGACGCTGCCGGCCTGAAGAGCGGTAGGACTCAGACGCCCAGGCTGCGTCCGATGATCTCCTTCATGATCTCGGTCGTTCCGCCGTAGATGGTCTGCACCCGCGCGTCCAGATATGCTCGGGCGACGGGGTATTCGCGCATGTAGCCGTAGCCGCCGTGCAGCTGAAGGCAGCGGTCGACGAGCCGCACCTGGGCCTCGGTGGAGTACCACTTGCCCATCGCGGCCTGCTCGGCGGTCAGCTTCCCCTCGAGGTGCAGGCGGAGGAACTCGTCGACCATGATCCGCACCGCGGTGGCCTCGGTGGCCAATTCTGCGAGCAGGAACCTGCTGTTCTGCTGACTGCCGATCGGCTTGCCGAATGCCTTGCGCTCCTTGGTGTATTGCAGCGTCTGCTCCAGCACCACTTCCATTGCGGTGGCAGCCATCACCGCGATGTTGATGCGCTCCTGCGGCAGGTTCTGCATCAGGTAGATGAAGCCCATCCCCTCCTCGCCGAGCAGATTCTCGGCGGGAATATGCACGTCGGTGAACGACAGCTCGGCGGTGTCCTGCGCGTCCAGGCCGATCTTCTCCAGCTGGCGGCCGCGCTCGAAGCCCTCCATCCCCCGCTCGACGACCAACAGCGAGAAACCCTGCGCGCGTTTCTCCGGGTCGGTCTGGGCGACCACGATGACCAGATCGGAGTTGATGCCGTTGGTGATGAAGGTCTTAGAGCCGTTGAGCACGTAGTGATCGCCCTGCTTCACGGCGCGGGTCTTGATGCCCTGCAGATCGCTGCCGGTCCCCGGCTCGGACATCGCGATCGCGGTGATTATTTCGCCGGTGCAGAACTTCGGCAGCCAGCGCTGCTTCTGTTCCTCGGTGGTCAGGCTCAACAGGTACGGAGCGATGATGTCGTTGTGCAGACCGAAGCCCAGCCCGCTGTAGCGCCCTGCCGTCGTCTCCTCGGTGACGATCACGTTGTAGCGGAAGTCGGGGTTTCCGCCGCCGCCGTACTCCTCGGGCACCGCCATGCCGAGAAAACCCTGCTTACCGGCCTCCAGCCACACGCCGCGGTCGACGATTTTGTCCTTTTCCCACTGGTCGTGGAACGGCGCCACATGGCGATCCAGGAATGCGCGGTAGGACTCGCGGAAAAGATCGTGCTCGGGCTCGAAGAGCGTGCGCTGGTATTTGACGACACTGCCCATGGGTGACCTCCCGGGAATTCTTGGTGCAGGGCTTCTGCGACGAAGATATACCAACCGGGTGGTTGGTCGAACCGGGCACCGGCCCGGCGGCGCCTAGACTGCGGGCCATGGGCCAAGCACCCACCAGCCTCACGCACTGGGGTGCGTTCACCGCCCGGATGAAATCGGGCGACATCGCCGAGATCTCGCCGCTGGCCGGCGACGCCGACCCGTCACCGCTGCTGGGCAACCTGGCCGGATCGCTGCGCCACCGGGCGCGGATCGCCACCCCCGCGGTCCGGCGCGGCTGGCTGGCCGATGGTCCGGGGCCGAGCTCGCGACGCGGCGCCGACGAATTCGTCCGCGTCTCCTGGGACGAGCTGACCGAACTGCTCGCGGGCGAGCTGCGGCGGGTCGTCGACACCCACGGCAACGAGGCGATCTTTGGCGGCTCGTACGGCTGGGCCAGCGCGGGCAGATTCCACCACGCTCAGAGTCAGGTCCATCGGTTCCTGAAACTGCTTGGCGGATACACCTTTTCCCGACACTCATACAGCCTGGGCGCGACCGGGGTGATCATGCCGCGGGTGGTCGGCACCCACGACGACCTGTTCAAGCGCTCCACCGACTGGGACGTCATCGCCGAGCACACCGAGCTGCTGGTGTGCTTCGGCGGGGTCGGCATGAAGAACACAGGCACCAACCACGGCGGTACCACCGCGCACCCGGCACGAGACGCGTTGCAGCGCTTCCGCGCTCACGGCGGGCAGATCGTGTCGCTGTCCCCACTGCGCGACGACGTGGACGGCGACTGCGAGTGGCTGGCCCCGGTTCCGGGCACCGACGTGGCGATCATGCTCGCGCTGGCGTACGTGCTGGCGACCGAATCGCTGGCCGACCGGGACTTTCTGGACACCTACTGCACCGGCTACGAGCGTTTCGAGCGGTACCTCCTCGGCCACGACGACGGGGTCGCCAAGTCGCCGCGGTGGGCGGCGCGGATCTGCGGACTGCCCGCCGCGGCGCTCGCCACCCTGGCCCGGCGGATGGCCGCCCAGCGCAGCATCGTCACGGTGAGTTGGTCGCTGCAACGGGTGCGGCACGGTGAGCAGGCACCCTGGATGGGACTGACGCTGGCGGCCATGCTGGGCCAGATCGGCCTCCCCGGAGGCGGTTTCGGCCACGGCTACGGATCGATGAACGAGCCCGGTCTGCCGCCGCTGCGCTGCCGGCTACCCGCCCTGCCCCAGGGCCTCAACCCGGTGCGGACCTTCATCCCCGTCGCGGCCGTCACCGACATGCTGCTGCACCCCGGCGAGCGGTTCGACTTCAACGGCCAGACACTGACCTATCCCGACATCAAATGCGTGTACTGGGCCGGCGGCAATCCCTTTCACCACCATCAGAACCTGCCCCGACTGCGCCGCGGGCTGGCCCGTGTCGACACCGTCGTGGTGCACGATCCGTACTGGACCGCGATGGCAAAGCACGCCGACATCGTGGTGCCGTCGACCACCCCCTTCGAGCGCGACGACTACTCCGGGTCACGCAACGATCCGCTGCTGATGGCCATGCCCACCCTCGCGCCGCCGCACGCCGAATCCCGGGACGACTACCAGACATTCGCCGCGCTGGCGTATCGGCTCGGGTTCGGCGAGCAGTTCACCGAAGGCCGGACCGCGCGGGAATGGCTGGTGCACATGTACGACAAATGGGCCGCCGGACTGGACTTCGCGGTGCCGTCGTTCGAGGAGTTCTGGCAAGCCGGCTGGCTGCGGCTGCCCACCGAGCCGGGCCTGACGCTGTTCGGCGACTACCGGGCGGATCCGGCGACCAACCGGCTCGGCACCCCGAGCGGGCGGATCGAGATCTTCTCCGAAGCCATCGAGGATTTCGGCTACGACGACTGCGCGGGGCACCCGCGGTGGTACGAGCCCGCCGAATGGCTCGGCGGGCCGCGGGCGGCGGACTTCCCGCTGCATCTCCTGGCCAACCAGCCCGCCTCCCGGCTGCACAGTCAGCTCGACACCGGCGCGACCAGTCAGCGCTCGAAAGTGCAGGGCCGCGAGCCGATCCGGATGCACCCCGTCGACGCCGCCGCCCGCGGTGTGGCCGACGGTGACGTGGTGCGGGTGTTCAACGACCGTGGTGCCTGCCTGGCCGGACTGGTGGTCGACGATCGGCTCCGGCCCGACGTGGTGCAGCTGTCGACCGGCGCGTGGTTCGACCCGCAGGAGCCGTCCGACCCGGACGCGATGTGTGTGCACGGCAACCCCAACGTGCTGACCGACGACGTCGGCACGTCGGCGCTGGCCCGCGGCTGCACCGGCGCACATGTGCTGGTGCAGGTGGAGAAGTTCACCGGCGCGCTGCCGCCGGTGCGCGCCCACGAGCCGCCGGTGATCCGGGCCCGGGGCTAGAGCGATGGCCGAGACAATCGCGGTCGCCGAACTCGGGCAGACGATCACCTTCTCGTTCGACGACATGATGCGCTACCACGGTCCCGGCTCACCGGGCGGCGTGGCCACCGCGTTCAAGGCGCTGCAGCGGGCGTTCGCCGTGTTGTCGCCCGACGAGCCGCCGCCGCGGCGATTGATCGTCGTCCGCACGGCCTTTCGCGGGCCCGGCGCGCGGGACGGCTTCGAAGCGGTCGCCCGCGCGGTGTCCGATGACCGGTTCACCGTCGACCGCATGCTGGCCAGGCCCGACCGCGGCCGGCTGCTCGAGGACTTCGTCTTCGAGGTCGGCATCGGCGGCCGCACCGTGACCCTGCTGCTGCGCGACGGCTTCGTCACCAACGAGTTCATCGACATGGCCCGCAAGCCGGACCGCACCCCCGACGAGGAGCGACGGCTGGACCAACTCAAGGCGGAACTCGCGCAGCGCGTCATGAGCGCTCCGGCGGCCGAGGTGTACGAGCTGGCCGAATAACCGGCCCCCACCTAGAAGGTGGCGAACTGACTCAGGCTGGCCGCCAACGGGATCGGCACCCGGCCCTTGATCCTGGTGCCCTCCGCGCAGTGTTCGGTGGCGTCGATGCGGCCGTCGGCATGCACCCGCGCCACCAGGTCGCCGCGGTCATAGGGAATCGTCACGTCGATCACGGTGTCGGTGGGCTCTACGAGTTGCGCCATCCGCGCCTGCAGCCGGTCCAGGCCCTCGCCGGTGTGCGCGGAGACGAACACGGCGTCGGGCAGCGCGCGTCGCAGCTTCGCCAGCGCCAAGTCGCCCGCCGCATCAATCTTGTTGACCACCACCAACTCCGGGGCGGGGCGGGCCCCGGGCTCGCCGTTGTCGGCGATCACCTCGCTGATCACCTGCCGCACGGCGTTGATCTGCTCGAGCGGAGCCATATCGGAGCCGTCCACCACGTGCACCAGCAGGTCGGCGTCGACAACCTCTTCCAGCGTGGAGCGGAACGCCTCGACCAGCTGGGTGGGCAGGTGCCGCACGAATCCGACGGTGTCGGTGTACACGACCTGACGATCGTCGTCGAATTGCCCACGGCGCTTGGTGGGTTCCAGCGTGGCGAACAGTGCGTTCTCCACCAGCACTCCCGCGCCGGTGAGGGCGTTGAGCAGGCTGGACTTGCCGGCGTTGGTGTAGCCGACGATCGCGATGGAAGGCACGTCGCTGCGCAGCCGGCGGCTGCGCTGGGTGTCGCGGACCTGCTTCATCTCCTTGATTTCGCGGCGGAGCTTGGACATCCGCTCGCGGATCCGGCGGCGGTCGGTTTCGATCTTAGTCTCGCCGGGACCGCGCAGGCCCACACCGCCGCCGCTGCCGCCGGCCCGTCCGCCCGCCTGCCGCGACATCGACTCACCCCAGCCGCGCAACCTGGGCAACATGTACTCCATCTGGGCGAGGGCCACCTGCGCCTTGCCCTCCCGGCTGGTGGCGTGCTGGGCGAAAATGTCCAGGATCAGCGCGGTGCGGTCGATCACCTTGACCTTCACCGCCTTCTCCAGCGCGGTCAGCTGCGCCGGGCTCAGTTCACCGTCGCAGATCACGGTGTCGGCGCCGGTGGCCGTCACGACGTCGCGCAATTCGGCCGCCTTGCCCGACCCGATGTAGGTGGACGGGTCCGGCTTGTCGCGACGCTGGACGAGGCCTTCGAGCACCTCGGAGCCGGCGGTGGTCGCCAGCGCGGCGAGCTCGGCCATGCTGGCCTCGGCGTCGGCGGCGCTGCCTTCGGTCCAGACACCGACCAGCACCACGCGTTCGAGCCGCAGCTGCCGATATTCGACCTCCGAGACGTCGGAGAGTTCGGTCGACAGCCCGGCGACGCGGCGCAGTGCGGAGCGATCGTCGAGCGCCTGCTCACCCGAGGTGGGGGCTCTGTTGCGAGAAGATTCCGGATACGTCATAAGCGGTATCCGATGGTGTCACGCCGGGCGGTCACACCGCATCCGAATATCAAGCTTGTGCGCCCCACCAGTCTTCAGCCAGCTCACCGTGCGCGACGAGCACCGAGGGGCCGCGCAGATAACTGGTGGCGTCGGTGACAGTGACGGTGACCTCGCCACCGGGACTGCGCACCTGCAGCGTCCCAGTGGTGGCGCCGACGTGGGCCAGGGCGGCGGCGGTGGCGGCCACGGTGCCCGTGCCGCAGGAGCGGGTTTCGCCAACACCGCGTTCGTGTACCCGCATCAGCACCGCTCCATCGGCGGGGGCGGTCAGAACCTCGACATTCACACCGTCCGGGAACTGACCGGTATCGAACGCGACGGGGGCGGCGACATCAAGAGCGGCCAGCTGCCCGGCGGAGAGTCCGGCGTCCACGCAGGCCAGGTGCGGATTGCCGACATCGACGGCCAGGCCGGTGAAGTGACGCCCGCCCACGGTCGCCTGCCCGGGGCCGAGCAGGTTGGTCTTGCCCATCTCGACGCTGACATCGGCGCCGGTGGCGTCCCAGTGGTGCAGCACCACGGGGCGTGGTCCGGCCAGCGACCCGACGACGAACTCGTCGCGGGTTTCCATCCCGCTGGCCCGCAGGTAGTGGGCGAAGACGCGCGCGCCGTTGCCGCACATCTGGGCGATCGACCCGTCGGCGTTGCGGTAGTCCATGTACCAATCGTCGGCGGCGACG
>JAOPWF010000767.1 GCA_025965815.1 Mycobacterium sp. | reverse complement strand
CCGACCCGGGCAACACGATCGCTACACGACTCGGCGTGATGACCGCACCCACGGAAGACGCCCAAGCTGCGCAACGCGCGATCGGCTTCGACCTGCCTGCCGCCAACGCCGACGGCACCTACGGGGTCCCCATGCCCACCGTCGTCATCGTCGACGCGACCGGGGTGATCCGCTGGATCGACGTGCACCCCAACTACACCACCCGCACCGAGGTCAGCGACATCCTGGCCGCCCTGCACACCCTGCCGTGACCGCCCACAGCCCCGGACGACGGTCGCCTCCACCGAGCTCCAAACAGTAAGGAGATAAACGTGTCTTAGGATTTCGTCGGTCAGACAGCCCTAATCACCGGCAGCACAAGCGGCATCGGCCGAGCCGTCGCCGAGCAGCTCGCCGCGCGTGGCGCCCATGTCATCGTGAGTGGCCGCGATAAACACGCGGCGACACCGCCGTGGCCAAGATTCGCAGCACCGGCGGCCGTGCCGATTTCCTCGCCGCTGGCCTCGGTCACATCGACAGCGTGCGAACGTTGGCCGCGGCCGCGACGAATCTGGCAGGCCACGTCGACGTCTTGGTGAACAACGCTGGCCTGTTCCCATTCGGCCCCACACCACAAGTGGCGGTCGACGAGTTCGACACGTCTCCGACGTCGCAGAGCTCGACCACGTGGCTGGTGGAGAGCGGGAAGATCGCACGTCCTTCGCTGCGGGCTCGCCGCGCGGCCGGCAAGAGCACGTCATAGCCGGCCGGATTGTTCCTACCCGCCGCATAGTCGGCCAGGTTGATGTACGGGAACATGTCCATGTACACGATCGCCGGTGGGCGACCCGGCAATTCCAGATCGGCAGGCCACACAAGATCGGTGCGGAGGTTGTACGTGGCAGCCATGGCTACTTCGCGACCTCCTCTTTGGCGCCTTCTGGACCGTCGATCATCGTCCTCCCAGACGCCCGCTGCCCGCAAACAGATTTCGCGGTCCACCGCACCGGCCTAGACCGCGGCCGCGTCTCCACGCCGACACACCCGTTCACTCATCATCAGCGCACCGAGGTTGCATCAACCGCCGATAATGTGGCGATATGTCTACTGATTCGGAGCCGTAACAATAGTCGAGGGTGAGGCGATGAGCGCGTACGAATTCCGCGGCGACGACGCCGGCTATCTGTCCTGGCTCCAAACCCACCCCGCGGGCTACCTGATCAACATTCACAAGAACTACAACCCGGCCGACGCGCGCATGCACCATGCCAGCTGCTACACGCTCCGCACTCAGCGCGGCACGCAGACCGACCCGTACGTCAAGGTGTGCGCCGACCAGCTGGCCGGCCTCGAGACGTGGGCGATCGAGATCGTAGGCGGCGCGAAGATTCAGCCATGCCGCAGCTGCAATGCCCGTCTTCGCCCGCGCTAGCGCCGGTGACGGGCACTGCAGCGCCGGTCGCTGGTCCGATACCCGCCGGCCGCTTCCACGTGCCGCCACAGGAGCCGGGCAGCTCTGGCGTCACGGCGTGGGCCGATGACTACATTCACTTCAAACCCCGGCCTGAGTGGCAAACACTCCTGTGCAACGAGATCACGACTCAATGCGCGCAGCTCTCACCGTCCGCCGGGGAGGTCTTACACGCCTCGTACTACGGCCACAAACCTGCACGCATGGACATCGAGAACCTCGTGCTGTACAACCTCGACTACTCGTTTAAGTTGGCCGGCTGCAACGGAATTCGTTTCGAACACGGACTCGACGTACCTGCAGCGCCGGACGGGCGGGCGTATCGAGTGGGCTACCGATACGCGCTCGCACCCCGATCGGGCGCATTCACCGATTGGGAGCAGGGCCGGCTGCTCGCGTCGTTCGGCTGGACCGACCTGGGCGAGTTCCGCCGCGTAAAAGTCCCGGCCCAAGTTTGGTTGGCGCTCGCCCGCCGCCGCGGCGGAAAACCAGAACCCGCGCTCACGGCCGGCAACTCGTTCGCCCTCAAAGTAGAAATCCGCCCACCCCACCGCAATTCAACCGACCTGACCGCCGAACTGGTGAAGGGAATCATCGACGGAGTGGTCGCCGCATTCCAGGCCCACACCGACACATCAACCTCGGGCGGGGTCGCCGCCCGGCTCACGAAAGTCCTTCCCGCAGACCCCGCAGAGATTGAAGCCCTGCTGCTCGACCACCGATGGGCCGTGCTCGGCGCCGTGCCACGCCTCGTCTACCTGCGTGGTGACGCCGTGCAGTGGAACCCCGGCGACGACTGGTGCGACGCCGGCGAGCTGCTCGCCGCGCACCCCGAGCCGAACAACACAGCCTGGACCATCTCCGGACAGATCGTCGAGATCGCCCGCCGACCCAATGCGCTCACCACAAGCTTCGACGCCGAAGGACCCCTATAACTACGCCTTACGTTGCCCGAAGTCTCGCGACGGCTCACACAGGATCGTCACGAACGATCGGCCGAAAGCACAGCGGCAACGCGCTCAAATGCCTTCCTCTGCTTAGCTATTCGCGCTTCTCGTTGAACCGGATCTGCCGTCCATAACGCTTGCCGCCCGGGATGGATGCTCTCTACCACCTCGAGCTTGCGCTCTTTTACCAGCTTCGGATGCGCGTTCAGAACGCGGCGCCAGGTATCGACCGCGTCCATTCCCTGAAGCAGCACCACCAGTAGGTCCGGCAGTAGGCCGATGAGGTCCGCAAGAACGGCGGCTCCCTGCTCCCGCTCGGCCGCACGCGGAGCCCGGTTGATATACCACGGGTATGCGTTCCATGGCAACACCTGCCGCACCGGAATCTTGAACTCATTGGACAAGTCCCACTGGCGTTCGGCGGTCGGGTCATCATTCTCGATGCACAGAAACGAAGACCCCTTCCCTTCCTGCGTCTTCGGACCCGGGTCCCGCAAGACACTGAGGACCGTCGCATCGACGCCGCCATGCAGCGGTGCGATTTCCGGCACCCAACCGCGCCCCTTGGGCTCCCGCAAAGCAGCGACAAAATCGTTGATCGGCGCTATGTGACTATCTTTCCGGTGCGCCGACTGCTGCTCCCGAAAAAAACTTGGATCGGCCATTCGACGTGCCACATCCGCAGGCTAGGGGATGGTCAGCCGCGATGAAGGAGATCAGCGAGCCGACCACCGAAGTTACCGTTTCCTGCGGCTTAGGGCTGTCGCGCGGCCATGAAATGCTGCACCGCCCGCCACCAGCCGTGTGGCCCGCGCTTCCAACTGGTCGAGCAACTCCGGCTCTACCCAATTACCTGCGTGCAGCACCACATCGGCGTCGGCCACCTCATCCCACATTCGGCGGGGAAGGTCACGGGCCCGCATGGGGACGTGGGTATCGGCGATTAGCCGTAGTCGCACGCACTCAATTTATCGGCTCGATATCGGTCACCATCCCGGCGGTGGGTGCTCGTCGCTCAGAGCGATTTCGTCGGTGCGAAAACCTCGATCACACCGTTGATTTCGCGTACCTGGAACTTCGGAAGCGGAGGAGGCGCAACGGGCAACTGATGCGTGACGGCGGCCCCTTCCAGAGAGAACGAGGTCGAGTGGCACGGGCAGCGCAACCGGTTCTCGGGCGCGTCAAGCCAAAGCTTGCAGCCCTGATGTGTGCAGACACCCGACACCGCTTCCAACTGGGCGTCGGTGCGATGGACGAACCCGTTCACGGAGCCGAGGTCGAACGCGAGGGATCCCCCGTGCGGAAGGTCCGCACTTGCGCCGACGGCTTGCCATGTTCCCGCGTTGGGATCGAGTTCCTCCTGGGTGGGCGGCGACGCTTGCTGTGTCGCGGTCGAAGCCAGCAGGTTTCGGCCGACCACCAAACCCGCCGCCGCCGAGGCGGCCGCCACCGAGCCACCGATGACGACGTCGCGGCGGCGCGGTGCCCACCGGGGATGGTCAACAGGTGTGGGGTCGTCGGACATTTCGGCGGCCAGTTTGCGATGCAGGTCGGCCACGAAGTCCTCGCGCGGCGCATCGCTTCCCAACCGCGCCGCGCGCAACTCGATCGCGGTCTTCATCTGTTCGGCTTCGAAGTCGTCGGGGCGAGTGCGTTCGGTGGATTGCCCTCTCAACAGGCCCTCCACAAAGCGGCGTACGGTTCGGTCGCTCACGATGTGACCTCCTCACCCGATTGTGCCGCCAT
>JAOPWF010000743.1 GCA_025965815.1 Mycobacterium sp. | reverse complement strand
CTTTCGAAGCTCGGACTCGCGGACTATCTCGGGGTTGGCAGCAGTGCCGGCGATCAATCGGGCGGACGCGAGATTGAGCACTGGGTGCATCGTGTCACCGACCCGGACATACAGTGCGCCCGAGTCTCGGACCATCACGATGGGCGCCTCGCCCAGAGCACCCTGCGGGCGGACGAATGCCAGTATCGCGCATACCGCCAACGCGATAACCGCGACGACGCATCCCGCGACGAGTGAATGCGACTGGGCCCGCATCGGATCGTCGACCATGCCGATGTCCCCGCGCAGCAACGCATGCTCCATCCGGCGGACCAGGAACCGATAGCCGCTGACCTGCAGCCGAGTTGTGGGTTGCCGATTCATTACTTTCCCGCCCTCCCCGGGATTCACCTTAACGTGGCTGAGGTAGGGCGATTTTCGCCAATTTCGCTAGGGCAGTATCACTCGGTCGAACGTACGGCAGGCCCAGTTCAGTGCCGACGAAGTGAAAGTCGACTTGCACCGACATGTCGATGTGCAGGTCGGCGACGCGTACGCCGACGATGTTGGTGACCATCTGATAACCCTCGTCGAGGGTCACGATGGCCGCGGCGTACGGCGCAGTGAAGGCCGCTGTGCCTGGCCGTCTCATTGGGGTCAGCGCCACCGGGCCCAGACGTACGGCACGAGCGCACGGAGGAAATCGAGGTCTGGGCCTGGCTGCGCGTCGGCGAATGCCTGCTCGAAGTACTCCTCGGCGACCAGCAGGATGCCCTCGGCGTACTCCCTGGTGAAGGCGATGCTGCCGTAGTCGTCTATCAGGTCTCGGATGGTCTGTACGAGTTCGGGTGAGCGCTCTGCTCGGTTGCGCCGCAGGTAGTCGCTCACCAGCGCGCGGTCCTCACCCTTCGCCGTCGCCATCAGATGGACCAGTGTCAGAGTCCGCTTGCCCTCGAAGAGATCGCCAAGGATCTCCTTGCCGTAGGTGCGCTCGTCGCCGACGAGGTTGAGCAGGTCGTCGCGGATCTGGAAGGCAGCGCCGAAGTGGAAGCCGAAGCGGACCAGCGGGCCTAGCTCCGCCTTGCCGCCGGAGCCCACCATCGCACCGACCCGCAGGGGATGAATGGTGGTGTACCAGCACGTTTTGTGCATGATGAGCTCGAGGTAGTCCTCGGGACCTAGGTCCTCGACATTGTCGAGCTGCCAACCGACTTCGGTCGCCTGTCTGAGCACCTGGCCCGCCACGATCGCCAGACCGTCGCCGGCGTTGAGCGCAGCGGCCGTGCCGTGACTGGCGGCAAGAGTCGGTCGGCCGCGGCGCATCTCACTACCGTCGGCGATGTCGTCGTGGACGAGAAACGCGTTGTGCAGCAGCTCAATCGCAACAGCGACACCCAACAGATCGTCCGGTTTGGCGCCGAATGCCCGGCCCGCGGAGAGGCACAGCGCGGGTCGCAGCGCCTTCCCGGGTCGTGACGGGTAATCGCGCATCGGACCGTAGAGCCATTGGTGGGGTTCGCCGTCGGGCATCGCGTCCAGCATCGACCGGCGCACCACCTTGCCGACTGCCCGCAGCCGATCTTCGACTTCGGATATCAGGTCTGACCGGTCGGCCGTGCTGGTCATGCGAGCTGCGGTTTGACGGCGAGCGTGATCGGCAGCCACACATCGGGGTGACCGTCGGCCAGCAGCGTCCCGCGGTAACAGCCGGGGGCGAGGTCGTCCGCGACGTCGACCTCGACGGTGACACCTCGGCTGCAGCGCGCCGGCATCGAAACGGTGTCCGGCTCGAACCGCACTGACTGCGCGGGAATCACCGTGCCGTCATGCGCTAACAGATCGCTGCATCGCATTCGCACCTTGCCCATATCCGTGGGGCCTCCGTTATGGAGCCATACTTCGGTGGATACCGCCCCGGGCTCTGCTGCCTCAAAGCTGATCTGGCCACTGGCGTTGTCGTTGACCAAGTCGAACGTGGCAGCGCCGGGTCCGGTCGTTGGTGCCGTGCCGCTGAACGACTGCGTTAGCTGGCCAAGGAGCCTTTGCCAAGATCCAAGTACTTGATCCACATTGGGAAACGTTGTGGCGCTTGCAGTTTCGTCCCCGGTCGGCGGAGACGCCGATTTTGGCGCCGCACTGTCGCTCGCCGCTGCACGATCGCGGTCCGCTAGGCGGACAAACCGGTCGACAAGCTCGGTAGCAGCGCGGAACCCGCGAGCCTGAATCTCTCCAAGGGCTCGCACGTTGCCGGCGGGGTCGAATACCGCCGCCCAAGGTAGATCGGCCATACTGCCGTCGTTGTCATTCGTTTGACCGACCAATTCTCCCTCCCCATTTTTCATGCTGCTCCGCGGGTTCGTAACGGTATGCTAAAGCCGCAAATCGTGGGAAGCGGGGGCGATGCCAAATCTACGCGAATATTCTGTGGCCCTTTTCGGTGAGATCGACAGAGCGGTAATCGACGCGGATAAGAAGGACACCCCCGCGAATGCGGCCATTATGACCATGGTGGACAACCTGCTGCCCAACAGCACCGCCTTGGGTCAGCACGGGTGGTATCGCGAGCTGGAGGAGTTCCTGAACATCCCCGGCGTGCGGAGAACTGACCGCCTGTTCGAATTCCCGTCGTTCGAGGATGCGAAGAAGGGTCTGTATCGCCAACCGCGCGAAGACTACGACGTGCCGAACGAAGTACCGCGGGACGACGACCGCCACCCCGCGCTGGCGCGGGCGGCCTACGCGGTCGTGGTCATGGAGAAGATTCGCCGAATCAAGAACGAGTTCCGCGACCCGGATGCGCCATGGATCGACCAAGACCCAAATCTGATGTCGCTGTTGCCTGGTGTGGTGAACCCTTGGCCAAAAGTCGGAAAACCAATAGCTGGACAGGCTGAGCCCGGGTTTTACACCGCACAGGAAAAGGCTGCCGCTTTAGAGGCGGTTATCGACGAGATCGTCGATCAGGAGACGTGGCTGCTCAAATCCGGTGAAGCGGTCGGCCGTCAGTTCGCGCTGTGCGCAAAGCCGTGCTTCGGTACGCTGGAGGACTCAGGCGGGCAGTACTGCAGCA
>JAOPWF010000710.1 GCA_025965815.1 Mycobacterium sp. | reverse complement strand
GTCGTCGGTGTTCATGGCAATCCTGAACACCCGCAACGTATTCGGGCCACCGGCATGGGCCCCGGTGGTCAACAACGTTGTCGCCATCGTGACGCTGGTCGTCTATCTGATTGTCCCGGGCGAACTTTCGATCGATCCCGTCCAGATGGGCAACGCCAAACTGCTGGTGCTCGGTATCGGGACGACGCTGGGTGTGTTCGCGCAGACCGTCGTGCTGTTGGTGGCCATCCGGCGGGAACGGATCAGCCTGCGCCCGCTGTGGGGTATCGACGCCCGGCTCAAGCGCTTCGGGGCGATGGCCGGCGCGATGGTGCTGTACGTACTGATCAGCCAGATCGGCCTGATCGTCGGCAACCAGATCGCCAGCGCCGCAGCGGCTTCCGGCCCGGCGATCTACAACTACACCTGGCTGGTGTTGATGCTGCCGTTCGGGATAATCGGCGTGACTGTGCTGACGGTGGTGATGCCGCGGCTGAGTCGCAACGCCGCGGCCGACGACATCCCAGCCGTATTGGGGGACCTGTCCCTGGCGACCCGGCTCACGATGGTCACCCTCATCCCGATCGTCGCCTTCATGACCGTCGGCGGCCCTGCGATCGGCAGCGCGCTGTTCGCATACGGCAATTTCGGGGAGGTCGACGCCGGATATCTGGGTATCGCGATCGCGCTCTCCGCGTTCACCCTCATCCCCTACGCGCTGGTGCTGCTGCAGCTGCGGGTGTTCTACGCCCGCGAACAACCGTGGACGCCCATCGCCGTCATTGTGGTGATCACCGCTGTCAAGATCGCCGCGTCGCTGGCGGCGCCGCATCTGACCCACGACCGCGAACTGGTGGCCGGCTACCTCGGTCTGGCCAACGGCGTCGGGTTCCTCACCGGCGCGGTTGTCGGCTACATCCTGCTGCGCCACAGCCTCAAGCCGCCCGGCGGCGGCCGGCTGATCAGCCTGCCGGTCATTCGCACCATCCTGGTCACCATCGCCGCATCACTGATCGCCGGACTGGTCGGCCACGTGGTCGACCAACTGCTGGGCCTGGAATCGCTGACCCGCAATTTCGGCGGCGTGGGCTCACTGGTGCGGCTGGCGCTGCTCGGCTTCCTCATGCTGCCGATCGTCGCGGCGGTTTTGGTGGCGGCGCGAGTACCGGACGCTCTGGCGGCGCTCGCCGCCGTCCGGCGCCGCTTTCTGCCAGACCGGGTGGTGGCAGCGCGGGCCACAGATTCATCCAGGTTGGCGCGCGACAGGCCACGGTCCGGGGGGCCGCTAACGTACGCTGATCGAAGGAATTCGTTCGCGCCGGGGCGGCGTCCGAACCTGGAGGCCGCTCGGCGTGGGCCTCCGGTGACCGGAGTGGGGATGCGGAAAGGACCAGGGGTGACCGACGAATCCGCGGGTAGCTCCGTACCCACCCCTGAAACCGGAGCGACGACCAAGCTCCCGCGCCAATCAGCCGATGACTTTCAGCCGGATGTGGCCGAGGATCTGACCAGCGAGCTTCCGGGCGGGCTGGGGGAACCCCCCGCCGGTGGGGATGAGCGAAGCGACCCGGGCATGTCTGCCCTGAGTACCGTCAGCCTCCCGGCAACGGGGCGGCCGCCGGCCGACTACGGCGGTGATCCCACCCGCGAACCCCTTGCGTTCGACGCGCCTCGGGAGCCCCCGATTGAGGCCGCGACCTCCGACGAGGACGTGCACCTCATCCCCGGCGCCACCATCGCCGGTGGCCGCTACCGCCTGCTGGTGTTCCACGGCGGCCCGCCCGCGCTGCAGTTCTGGCAGGCCCTGGACACCGCTCTGGACCGGCAGGTGGCCCTGACCTTCATCGATCCGGACGCGACGCTGCCCGACGAGCAGCTTCAGGAGATCCTGGCGCGCACCCTCAAGCTCAGCCGGGTCGACATGCCGGGCATCGCCCGGGTGCTAGACGTGGCCCATACCGGGTCCGGCGGGCTGGTGGTCTCGGAATGGATCCGCGGCGGGTCGCTGCAAGAGGTGGCGGGGACCTCGCCGTCCCCGATCGGCGGTGCGCGCGCCATCCAGTCGCTGGCCGCCGCCGCCGAGGTCGCCCACCGGGCGGGCGTGGCGCTTTCTATCGACCATCCCAGCAGGGTGCGGGTCAGCATCGAAGGCGACGTGGCGCTGGCCTTCCCGGCGACCATGCCCCGCGCGACACCCGAGGACGATATCCGCGGGATCGGCGCGGCGCTGTACGCGTTGCTCGTCGGCCGGTGGCCGCTTCCGGAGTCCGGGGTTCGCAGCGGGTTGGCCGCGGCCGAACTCGACCCCGCCGGTCAGCCGGTGGAGCCGCGCGCTGTCGACGGCGAGATCCCCTTCCAGATCTCTGCGGCGGCCGCGCGGTCGGTCCAGGAGAATGGCGGGATACGCAGCGCGCCAACTCTGCTGAACCTGCTTCAGCAGGCCACCGCGGTCGCCGACCGGACCGAGCTGATCTCGCCGGTCGAGGAGCCGCCCGCGCAGTCCCGGCCGCCACGGTTCCGCGGCGGGCCGCCGCCGGACCCCGAGACGGCGGCCAGACGGCGTAAGGGACTGATGATCGGGCTCGGCGTCGGCGCCGCGATCGTCGTGGTCGCACTGGTCGTGCTCGCCTCGGTGCTCAAGGGCATATTCGGCGACGTGGGCGGCTCCCTGGACCAAGGACTCGGGCTCAACGCCCCGACCACCTCGGGCTCCCCGTCCGGTGGGTCGGGCGGCGGCACAGTAGTCAAACCCGTACGCGCAACGGTGTTTTCACCGCAAGGCGAAGCCGACGCACCCGATCTCGCGGCGCTCGCGATCGACGGCAACCCCGCGACCGTATGGCCCACCGACACGTACTCGGACGCCACACCGTTCCCGGGCTTCAAGAACGGTGTCGGCCTGATGCTGCAGCTGCCGCAGCCGACGCGGCTGAGCGCGGTCAGCGTCAATGTGTCCAGCGCGGGTACCCAGGTAGAGATCCGGTCAGCCCAGACGCCGACGCCGTCCGCGCTGGAGGACACCACCCAGCTCACCCCGCCGACACCGCTGAAGACCGGCGCCAACACCATTCCGGTGACCATGTCGTCACCCACCTCGAATGTGCTGGTGTGGATCTCCACGCTGGGCACCACCGACGGCAAGAGCCGCGCCGAGATCGCCGAGATCACGCTGAAAGCCGCGCCCTAACCGGTTCTCCCGGGAATCCCACAGGTGCACTTCGCCGCGGTTCGGTGGCGGCATGCGAACCTGGAAATCTCCTTTGACGTGCAGTAGGACACTCCCGCGGTTGACCCCGCGCCGCGGCGTTTACTTGCAAACGCAATAAACAAGCAAACTTGTGTCCGGGCGGGTATCCGGGGTTGATTAGTGTTCGGCTGTGGGGAGCTTCGGGGAGATTTCTGGGAGGCAACGGTCGGACGCGGAGTTGCTGGCGGCCCACGTCGCGGGTGACCGGTACGCCTTCGAGGAGCTGTTTTACCGTCACCATCGCCAGCTGTACCGGCTCGCCCGAGTCACCAGCCGCAACCCCGAGGACGCCGCCGACGCACTGCAGGATGCCATGCTGTCCGCACACCGTAGCGCGGGATCGTTCCGCCACGACGCCGCCGTCAGCAGCTGGCTGTACCGCATTGTCGTGAATGCATGCCTGGATCGTCTGCGTCGCAACAAAACTCATCCGACCACCAGCCTGGACGAAGATATCGGCTATGTGCGGGACCCGACGCCGCGGATCGACACCGCGATCCTGGTGCACCGCGCGTTGATGCGACTGCCGGTCGAGCAACGAGCGGCCGTGGTCGCCGTCGACATGCAGGGCTATTCGGTCGCCGAGACCGCCCGGCTGCTGGGCGTGGCCGAGGGCACCGTCAAGAGCCGCTGTTCTCGGGCCAGGGCACGGCTCGCCGCGGAGCTGAACTACCTGGACACCGGTGCGGCCGCCGGCACAGGCGGGGCGGACCATTAGACGGAACCGAATCGAGCTCGTCGCGGTCTAATCAATCATGGCGGAAACTGGGTGGGGACCGGGCCACCATCCGGTCGCCCCGACCGACGACAAGGAACCGGCGGAAACTGCAATGGACACCGGCGAGGATGCCGACACTCCTGCATCGGTTCCGGCCGAACCGCCGACCACCCTGAAGCTGATGGCGGACCTCCAGGCCGGGCGGCTGGACGATACGACCGCCGCCCGGCTGCGGCGTCGCGCCCGCACCGAGCCCGAAGCAGCGCGCATCCTGCGTGCCCTCGACCGCGTCCGCGCCGAACTGGCCGACCTGGGGAACAACGCGACCTCCGCGCCCGAGGTACCCGCCGCGGTCACGGCCCGGGTAGGTGCGGCGCTGCAGGCCCAGGGCCCCGGCATGCTCCCGGCCGCCTATCCCCCGAGCCCCGCGAACCATGTCGTCGGCGTCACTCAACGTGGACCCGCGGTGCACTCGCTTCGGCGCTCGGCCCCGCGGATGCACCGACTGCAGGTGATCGCTGCGGTCCTGGGGGCGACCGCGGCAGTGGTGGCGGTAGGTCTCGGGACAGCCCTGCTGCTGCGTCCACCGGCGCCCACGTCCTCAGCCGGGCCCACCGCGGAACACATCACCGTCAGCCGCCCGCCAGACACAGACGGCCCGCTGTCCGACCCGCACATCGCAGGCCTGCTGCGCGATCGGCCCGATTTTGGGGCCCTCACCGATCCCCAGCGCCGCGCTTCGTGCCTCAGCGGCCTCGGCTATCCCGTGTCGACGCGGATCCTCGGAGCTCACCCGGTGACCATCAGCGGTCACCCCGGCATCCTCATCGTGCTGCCCGGCGACACGCCGGGCGCGCTGATCGGCCTGGTGGTGCAGCCGAACTGCAGTTCGGCCGATACCGGCCTGATCGCCGACACCGTGGTGGCCCGCCCGTAGGCCGTCGAACATCGCGCCCATGTCACAGGCGGGAACAGCCCGGCATACCCTGGTGTTTGAAACCATGCCGTAG